>JAQXIT010000027.1 GCA_029007925.1 Bacillota bacterium
CTGTACGACGTGTACACATCCTGCGATTCCTATAATAATGTGATCTATCTGGTGCTGAGCATTCTGATTGGCTGGCTGACGCCGCTGCTGCTGTTCCTGTGCCGGAACAAGGATCAGGGAATGCCGCCCCAAGACGGTTACCGGACGAGGGAACCCTGGGAGAATCTCTGACGAACCAAAAACTGCCGCCCTGAAAGTGCGGCAGTTTCTTTTTTACAATGTACCCCGGCTGAACAGAACCTTTTCCACCCGCTTGTACAGCAGCAGGGTCAGAACCGACACCGCGGTGCCCTTGATGAGATTCAGCGGCGCGACGCACAGCACTACAAAGCCGATGATATCGTGAATCCCTCCGTGAATGGCAGTGCCCAGGGCGATAATGGTGTCCAGCGGCAGACCGTAAAGCTGGGAGAACTTGGGCAGAAGATAGACGGCGTTGAAGGCGGTGCCGAAAACCGTCATAACCAGGGTGCCGGCCGCCAGACCCCAAATTGCGCAGGCCCGGGTCTTGCGGATGTGGTAAAGGATCGTGGCGGGCAGCACCAGACTGCAGCCCACGACGAAGTTGGCAAAATCACCCACAAAGGCGGTGGAGGTGCCTTTCAGCAGCAGCTTCAGCAGAATCTTGACGCCCTCACAGGCCACGGTGGCGGAGGGCCCCAGATAGAAGCCGCACAGCAGCACCGGCGCTTCGGAAAAGTCCAGCTTGTAGAATTCCGGTGCCAGAAACAGCAGGGGGAAATCCAGTATATGCAGTACCGTGGCAGCGGCGGCGCAGATGCCGATGAGGGTGACCCGCCGGGCAACGGTGACCTCCCGTTTCGTCGGTAGGAAGCGTTCCGCCAGATGGGCCAGCAGGGAGAGCCCGGCGATGATGGCGGCGCACACCACCACAAACAGCAGGTTTTCCTGAAGGGCGTTCCATAGTTTCATCATGTTTCTCTACCTCACAGCCAAAAAATATGCCCCGAGCATAGACTCAGGGCATAGAAATACAGTACGCGTGTACGGGGACCTTCTTCCATCCAGACTTTACTGTCGGTATCGGAATCACACCGATTCGGCGCCGAAGCGCTCGCGGACTTTACCGCCGGTCGGGAATTGCACCCTGCCCTGAAGATCTATGTGGTTTCCGTAAACATAGCACGCCAAAAGCACCTTGTCAAGAAGAACTTTCCGTGATAGGATAAAAAAGTCGGCTATTCCGTCACGCCAGTGGGTTCGGTGGGGGGCGTGGTCTCGGCGGGCAGGGCGGTGCCGGAGGGCTTCCGGAAGCCCCGGATCTGCCCCTTCGCCGCGGTGTCGGTGACGTCGCCGCCGATGACCTGATTCTTGTAGACCAGCAGTGTGGCGTACACCGGCTCCGTGGCACCGGGATAGTTGTTGATCTTGTACACATAGCGCATGACGTTTTTTCCGGCGTAGGCGGTCAGATCGTAGCCCTGACTCTTCTGCAGGGCGTTGTACCGGTCAAAGACCTCCGAGGCCTTTTCCGGAATCCGAACCTGACTGCTTTCCACCGGTGAGGTGGTCACATCCCAGCCGAAGCCCTTCAGAAATTCCACCCGGGCGTCGTTGCTGGACACGGAGGCGGAAACGGTGGGCTCCGCGCCCCGGCCGCCTCCCCGGATCAGGAGAATCAGCGCCGCGACGGCTACGATCACGGCGGCAAATACGATGGCGATCTTTTTCTTATCGACCTTTGCGGTCATAACCAGCATGAAAATCCCTCCCATGTTAAATTCGCATTACAGCCTATTCAGTCTGGGACGGGGTTAGAACGGAGGAAGTATGGAACGGCTGGACAAATTTCTGGTATCCTGCGGCGTCGGCAGCCGCAGTCAGGTGAAAGACCTGCTGAAGTCGGGACGGGTCACGGTGGACGGCGTCCCGGAGCGGGACGGCGCCCGGAAAATCGACCCCCAAACCCAGACCGCGGCGCTGGACGGACAGCCCCTGGGCGGGCGGCGCCGTGTGGTGGCTATGCTCAACAAGCCCGCCGGTTTTGTTACGGCAACGGAGGACAGATCGGAGCGGACGGTGATGGAGCTGCTGCCGGAGACGCTGCTGCGGCAGGAGGTAAAGCCCGTGGGACGTCTGGACAAGCAGACCGAGGGACTGCTGCTGTTTACCAACGACGGCGATCTGCTGCACAGGCTCATCTCCCCCAAGAAGGAGGTGCCGAAGCGCTACTATGCCCGCCATGAAGGGCAGGCGTCGGCGGAGGACGTGGCCGCCTTCGCCGCCGGATTGGTGCTGCGGGACGGGACGGTGTGCCTGCCGGCGGTTCTGGAGCCCCTGGGGCCGGGAGAGAGCTTCGTCATCGTCCGGGAGGGGAAATATCATCAGGTTCGCCGGATGATGGCGGCTCGGGGCATGACGGTGACCTATCTGGAGCGGCAGGGAGAGGGCTTGCTGACCCTCGGCGGCCTTCCCAGAGGGCAGGTTCGGGAGCTGACGGAGGCGGAGATTGCCGCGCTGGAGGCGGAATGTAGCTGATTTGCCGTATACTTTGACGCCCCGGAGAGGACACACGTCTTTCCTTTCGGGAATAATACATAAAAAACGGTTGGGTTTTTGCAATAAAATGTCAAAAGGTACTTGCAAAATGCGCAAAAGCAATATATAATGATTAGGCAGTTTTGTGGAAAGCGTATTTGTGCAAAATACTAAGGAGGACTGAGAAAATGGCCAACAGTGTTTTTCAGGGTGTAATATTACAGCTAAAAGAAGTTTCCGACCGGGTTTACGGCGTCATTGATACCGAGGGAAGTGTCGTCTCCTGCACCGATGGCTCGCTGCTGGGCGAGCGCTGGGGCGATGCCGCGCTGAAGGCGGCCAACGAGCCGGAGGATGTGGTCGTTTTTGGACAGAGAACCTTCAAGGCCATCGTCAACGGTTCCGGCGTCATGGAGTACGCCGCGTTCTGCTCCGGTGACGACGAGGCAGCCAAGGGCTGCTGCCGGCTGGCTCATGTGGCGCTGAACGACGCCAAAACCTTCTACGAGGAGAAGCACGACCGGGGAACCTTCGTCAAGAATATCATCATGGACAATATCCTGCCCGGTGATATCTATATCCGCGCCAAGGAGCTGCACTTCTCCACCGACGCGCCCAGAGCCGTTTTCCTGGTTCGTCAGGTGGGTCACGCCGACGTGGCCACGGTGGACGTGCTGTCCGGAATGTTCCCCGACAGAGCCCAGGACTTCGTCCTCAGCATCAATGAGAGCGATGTTGCGGTTATCAAGCAGATCACTCCCACCACCACCGGCGAGGAGCTGGAAAAGATCGCCCAGAGCATGGAGGACACGCTGAAAAACGAGCTGTTCGTCAAGACCGTCATCGGCTTCGGCACCGTGGCGGAGCATCTGCGGGGCTTGGCGGATTCCTACAAGGAAGCCCAGACCGCCATTGACGTGGGCAAGGTGTTCGACACCGAGAAGAGCATCATCAACTATGAGAACCTGGGCATCGGCCGCCTGATCTATCAGCTCCCCACCACACTGTGCGAGATTTTCCTCACCGAGGTGTTCAAGAAAAACTCCATCGATTCGCTGGATCAGGAGACCCTGTTCACTATCAACAAGTTCTTTGAGAATAACCTGAACGTTTCCGAAACCTCCCGGAAGCTGTTCGTCCACCGCAATACGCTGGTCTACCGGCTGGAGAAGATCAAGAAGCTGACGGGTCTGGATCTGCGTCAGTTCGATCACGCCATTGTGTTCAAGGTGGCACTGATGGTTCGCAAGTATCTGTCCTCCCGGGAAATGCGCTGACACCGTTTCTCCGCAGGGCCGTGCCATGGCACGGCCCTGTTTTTCGACGGCACATTTTACCGTTCTATTTTTTCGGTGACGCATTGACACGACGGTTACAATGTGTTACAATTTGGTTACATTCACGTTGGAGTTGGAAAGCTATGATCGAGTTTACCGATGTTACAAAATCCTATACCGTTGGCACCAAAGCTCTGAAGGGCGTGACCATGCAGATCGAGGACGGAGAGTTTGCCTTTCTGGTGGGCCCCTCCGGTTCCGGCAAGTCCACCATCATCAAGCTGATTACCGGTGAGCTGAAGCCCACCTCCGGCGCGGTTCATGTCAACGGCTATTCCCTGGAGCGGATCCGCCGGCGGGAGATTCCTTATCTGCGCCGGACGGTTGGTGTCGTGTTCCAGGACTTCCGGCTCATCGACAGCAAAACGGTCTATGACAATGTGGCCTTCGCCATGCGGGTCATTGGCGCCCGGGAGAAGGAGATCCGGGAGCGGGTACCCTACGTTCTGGATCTGGTGGGACTGGACACCAAGAGCCGCCGGCATCCCGGTGAGCTTTCCGGCGGTGAGCAGCAGCGTCTGGCCATCGCCCGGGCGCTGGTGAACAACCCCTCCACCATCATCGCCGACGAACCCACCGGCAACCTGGATCCGGCGAGAAGCTTTGAGATCATGTGCCTGCTGCAGGAGATCAACAACCTGGGCACCACCATGCTGGTGGTCACCCACGAAAAGGATCTGGTGGATCGCTTCCCCAAGCGGGTCATCGTTATCGACAACGGACTCATCGTCAGCGACGGAATGGACGGGTATTATCACTATGAGAATCAATAACTTTGGATATTTGCTGAAAGAGGGCATCCGCAGCATTTTCCTGCGGGGCTTTATGTCCTTCGCCGCCGTCTGTGTCACGGTGGCCTGCCTGCTGATCGTGGGCAGCTTCTCCTGCCTTGCCTACAATTTCAATGTCATGGTGGAGGATCTGAATAAATCCAACGAGATCATGGTCTACATCGACAGCAAGCTGCCGGAGGCGGAGGCCAAGAGTATCGGCACCAAGCTGAACCGGGTGGACAATGTGTACAGCGCCCAATTCGTGTCCCGGGAGGACGCACTGGAGAATTTCCTGTCCGATCATCAGGGCGACGACGCCTTCAACGGCGTGGAAGCCGAGGATCTGCGCCACCGCTTCGTGGTTACGCTGGAGGACAACAGCCTGATGGAACAGACGGTGAAGGAAATCAGCCAGATCGAGGGCGTGGCCAAGATCAAGGCCGCCTACGAGATGGCCCAGGGCTTCGCCGCCATTCAGGACGTGCTGCACGTGGCCTCGGTGGCGGTGATCGCCGTGCTGCTGCTGGTGAGCCTGCTGATTATTTCCAATACGGTCAAGCTGGCCATGTACGACCGCCGGGATGAGATCTCCATCATGAAAATGGTGGGCGCCACCAATGGCTTCATCCGGCTTCCCTTCATCGTGGAGGGCTTCACCCTGGGCATGATCGGCGCCGCCGCGGCCTTTGGACTGCTGTGGCTGCTGTACGACTGGGTGCTGTCCAAGCTGGACGCGGCAACCATCCTGAAGCTGTTTATCGGCAGCTTTGTGCCGTTCCAGGAGCTGCTGGTTCCCATGGTGGTCACCTTTGCGTCGGCAGGTTTGTTTGTGGGCATCGTAGGAAGCTGGACGTCCATCCGGAAGTTTTTGGATGTGTAAGGAGGAGCAGACATGAAGAATAAGAAATTCTGGGTATCCCTGATCGCGGGAATCATGGCGGGCCTCATGCTGCTGACGCTGCTGCTGAGCTTGCTCCCCACCAAAGCGAATGCCGCTTCCTCCAGTGAGATCAAGAGTCAGATCGAGGAGCTGGAAGAAAAGCAGCAGGAGCTGGAGAACAAAATCGAGGCTCTGCAGGGTCAGCAGTCCGATAATGTGACGGAGATCCGGGCCATTCTGGAGCAGAAAAACCTGATTGACCAGCAGGTCGGCCTGCTGTACGCCCAGATCAACAACCTGAACGAACAGATTTCCGCTTACAGCGTCCTCATCGCGGATAAGCAGGAGGAGCTGGACGCCGCGGAAAAGCGGCTGAAGGATCTCAACGAGAAGAACAAGGAGCGCATCCGCGCCATGGAGGAGGACGGCCAGCTTTCCTACTGGCAGGTTCTGTTCGGCGCCAACAGCTTCTTTGACTTCCTGGATCGCCTGAGCATCGTGGAGGAGATCGCCGCTGCCGACCATCAGCGCCTCAAGGAGATGAGCGAGGCCGCCAAGCAGGTGGAAACCGCCCGGGCGGAGCTTCTGGCGGAGCGGGATGAACTGAAAAAAGCCAAAGACAAGATGGATCAGACCCAGGCCGACCTGGAGCAGAAGAACACCCAGGCTCAGGCGCTGCTGACGGAGCTGATTGCCAAGGGCGAAGAATATGAAGCCCTGATGGAGCAGCTGGAGGATGAGCAGAGAGAAGCCGCCGACGAGCTGGCCAACAAGCAGGTGGAGTACGACGATGCCAAATACGCCGAGTATATGGCCACTGCCACCCAGCCCACCACCCAGCCGCCCTCTTACGGCGGGGGAGGCGGCAACGGCGGCGCTCCGGTGGATATCGACGGCATCACCTGGGTGGTACCCTGCGACTACACGGTGGTGTCCAGCCCCTGGGGCTGGCGGCCCCATCCCCTCTCCGGCGAGTGGAAATTCCACAATGGCGTGGATCTCTGGGCGCCGGGCTGCTACGGACAGCCCATCTACGCCACCCGCAGCGGTGTGGTCACATATTCGGATTGGTACGGCTCCGGCGGACAGACGGTGATGATCGACCATCTGGACGGCTTTAAGTCCATCTATATGCACCTGTCCAGCTACGCCGTTTCGGAAGGTGACTTTGTGGCGGCGGGGCAGATCATCGGCTATATCGGCACCACCGGCGGTGTCACCGGCCCCCATCTTCACTTTGAAATCCGCTACAACGGCGAAACCCTGAACCCTATGCAGTTTATTACATAATCTCCGCTCCCACAGCCCATAATTGGGCTGTGGGAATCCTGCTTTTGATGAGGTGTGAATATGAAAAGTAAGACGCTGCGAGTCCTATCTTATATTTTGGTGGCACTGCTGTCGGCGGCGCTGACGCTGACGGTGGTTCTCTGGCGGATTCAGAAGGATTACGGAAAGCTGGAGCAGCTGGAAGATCTGATTCTGGACAAATTCATCGGAGAGGCGGACGCCACAGCCATGGAGGATGCCGCCGCTGAGGCTATGGTGAACGCGCTGGGGGATCGGTGGAGCTATTACATCCCCGCCGATGAATACGCGGATTATCTGGCCCAGATGAACAATGCCTATGTGGGCATCGGCGTGACCATTCAGGCAGAGGAGAACGGCGCCGGACTGAAGGTTGTGGAGGTTACCGCCGGCGGCCCCGCGGAGGAAGCGGGTGTGCTGGCCGGGGACGTGATTGTCGGTGTGGATGACCAGAGTATTGTGGGTATGGAGCTGGCGGATATCCGGAACCGGATCCGGGGCGAGGCCGGCACCCAGGTGAAGCTGACTGTCTCCCGGGAGGGAGCGGAACACAGCTTTACCGTGACCCGCCGGCAGATCCAGACCATTGTGTCCTCGGGGGTCATGCTGGAGGACGGTATCGGCCTGGTGACCATCGAGAATTTTGATTCCCGCTGCGCGGAAGAGACCATCGCCGCCATTGAGGCTCTGCTGGCACAGGGGGCGGAAAAGCTGATCTTTGACGTGCGCTTCAATCCCGGCGGCTACAAGGACGAGCTGGTGAAGGTGCTGGATTATCTGCTGCCGGAGGGCGTCCTGTTCCGCAGTGAGCTCTACGACGGCACCACGGAGGAGGATCGCTCCGACGCTGCTTGTCTGGATATCCCCATGGCAGTGCTGGTCAACGGGGATTCCTATTCCGCTGCGGAATTCTTCGCCGCCGCCCTGCGGGAGTACGAAAAGGGGATTGTCGTGGGACAGCAGACGGTGGGCAAGGGCTATTTCCAGAACACCTTCCGGCTGCAGGACGGCTCCGCCGTGGGGCTGTCCGTGGGCAAATACTATACCCCCAAGGGCGTCAGCCTGGCGGGCGTGGGGATCACCCCGGATGCGGTGGTGGAGGTGGACGATGAGACCGCCGCCAGGATCTACTACGGCTTGCTGGATCCCATGGAGGATCCCCAGATCCTGGCCGCCGTGGAGGCGCTGAAGGCAAAGTGAGGAAAAAGTTCCGAAAACCCTTGACTGACGGGAGGATTTCCTCTATAATACTCAAAGCTATGGATATTTTCATCTGAGAAAGGATTTTGAATATGGCTAAGGAATATAAAATCACAAGCCTGCGTCTGGCAGATCTGGAAAAGGAACTGAACTACCTCAAGACCACCCGGGAACGGGAGATTGCCGCCATGATCGCGGAAGCCCGCTCCTACGGCGACTTGTCCGAAAACTCCGAGTACGATGCCGCCAAGAACGAGCAGGCCAAGCTCTACGGCCGCATTGCCGAGATTGAGGACATCCTGTCCCACGCCGTCATCATCGAGGACGAGAACGAGGCTACCGGCCGCGTGGGTCTGGGCTGCACCGTCGTCGTGGAGGATCTGCGCAGCGGCAAGCAGACCGAGTACCGCATCACCGGTTCCCAGGAAGCCAACCCCATGGAGCATAAGCTGTCCGACGACTCCCCCTTCGGCCGTGCCATCGTGGGCAAGTCCGCCGGCGAAACCTTCACCGTCACCGCTCCCGCCGGTTCTTACGATATGAAGGTCATCAGCGTCACGCGTGAGGGCTGAGCCATGGCAAAGTTTGTACCCCAGCAGGAGATGCCCCTGAGCGATCAGGTTCTGGTTCGCCGGGAGAAGCTGGAGAACCTCCGGGCCGAGGGCTTTGATCCCTTTGTGCAGACCAAGTACGAGATTACCTCCGACGCCCGCACCGTCCGGGAGAATTTCGATGCCATGGAAGGGCAGACCGTCCGTCTGGCCGGCCGTCTCATGAGCAAGCGGGGCATGGGCAAGGTGTCCTTCTGCGATCTGCAGGACAATTCCGGCCGGATCCAGCTCTATGTCAAGTTTGACGAGATGGAGGAGGCCTCCTTCAACCGGTTCAAGAAGAACGATATCGGAGATATCGTGGGCGTTTCCGGCGACGTGTTCCGCACCCAGCGGGGCGAAATTTCCGTCCGGGTGCATGAGGCGGTGCTGCTGTCCAAGGCGCTGCTGCCGCTGCCCGAGAAGTTCCACGGCCTCACCGACCGGGAGACCCGGTACCGCCAGCGTTATGTGGATCTGATCGTAAATCCCGAGGTGAAGGACACCTTCGTAAAGCGCAGCCTGATCCTCCGGGAGCTGCGGCACTATCTGGATAGCAAGGGCTTCCTGGAGGTGGACACCCCCATCCTGACACCCTTCGAGATTGGCGCCTCCGCCCGTCCCTTCTATACCCACCACAACACTCTGGACATGGATATGGTTCTGCGCATCGAGACGGAGCTGTACCTGAAGCGCCTGGTGGTAGGCGGCATGGACAAGGTCTACGAAGTGGGGCGCATCTTCCGCAACGAGGGCATGGATCCCACCCACAATCCCGAGTTCACCTCCATCGAGCTTTATCAGGCCTATACCGATTTCCGGGGCATGATGGATCTGGTGGAAGAAATGATGAAAACCGTGGCCATGAACGTCTGCGGTACCCTGCAGATCACCTATCAGGGCACCGGAATCGACCTGAGCCATTGGGAGCGGATGACCATGGTGGAAGCGGTGAAGAAGTATTCCGGCGTGGATTTCCGGGAGATTGCCTCCGATGAAGAAGCCATCGCCGCTGCCCGGGAGCATCATGTGGAGCTGCCCGAGGTGCCCACCAAGGGTGCCATTCTGGCGGAGTTCTTCGATGCCTTCGTGGAGGAAAAGCTGATCCAGCCCACCTTCATTTACGATTATCCCGTGGAGATCAGCCCGCTGGCCAAGCGGAAGCCCGACGATCCGGCATTCACCGAGCGGTTCGAGTATTTCATCAACGCCACCGAGTTCGGCAACGCCTTCTCCGAGCTGAACGACCCCATCGATCAGAAGGAACGCTTCGAGCGGCAGGTTGCCGAGCGGAAGGCACTGGATCCTGAGTCCAGAGCGCAGGTGGATTACGACTATGTCACCGCGCTGGAGTACGGCCTGCCTCCCACGGGCGGCCTTGGCTTTGGCGTCGATCGCCTGGTCATGCTCCTGACCGACTCCGCCTCCATCCGGGACGTGCTGCTGTTCCCCACAATGAAGCCCACTGCCGATAACTAATCGGAAAAGTGCTAGAGCCGCAACGACTTTTCTAATTGCACGGTTACTTCAAATTACATCTTTACATCAAACTTACATCAAATGATGCAAAGAAGCAAACAGAATAGGACAGTGCTCAATAATGACATCAATCCCCGGTTCAAAAAGAACCGGGGGTTTT
>JAQXIT010000028.1 GCA_029007925.1 Bacillota bacterium
GCCCTTTTGGAGCAGGCCGCGGCGGAATGCGATACCGCCATCATCAGCATCTGCCGGGTTTCTACCGAGGGCGGGGACCGGAAAGGAGAACCGAACGACGGCGATTTCTACCTTTCCCCGGAGGAACAGAAGATGGTTTCCCAGGTCAGCGCCCGATTCCACCGGATCGTGGTTGTTCTGAATGTGGGCGGCATGGTGGACACATCCTGGTTCGTACATAATCCCAAAATCGGGGCCGTACTGCTGGCCTGGCAGGGCGGTATGGAGGGCGCTATGGCGGAGGCGGACATCCTATGCGGCGATGTCAACCCCTCCGGCAAGCTGACGGATACCTTTGCTTCCTCCTTTGACGACTATCCGTCTTCCGCAAATTTTAACGAGTCGGAGGACTACGTCTGCTATACCGACGATATTTTCGTGGGCTACCGCTATTTTGAGACCATCCCCGGCGCAGCGGAGAAAGTCAATTACCCCTTTGGTTTCGGCTTGTCCTATACCGAGTTTGATCTGATGCCGCTTCACATGGAAGAAAAGGATGGTGAGATCACCCTTTCCGTCCGGGTGGCGAATACCGGAAATATTGCGGGCAAAGAAGTGGTTCAAGTCTATTCTGCCGCCCCGAAAAGCCGCCTGGAGATGCCCAGGCTGGAGCTGCGGGCGTTCCAAAAGACCGGACTGCTGGCGCCGGGAGAAACGCAGAATGTGACTGTGACTTTCCCTGTTGCGCAGCTGGCGTCCTACGATGAAAAGCAGGCCGCTTATGTGCTGCCAGCAGGAGAATACACTATTCTGGTTGGAAACTGCGTCCGTTCGCTGGCAGAAGCTGGCCGTCTTGTCAACGGGAAAGAGCGTGTGACGGAGCAGCTGCAAAACCGCTGCGTTCCAGTCAAGCTCCCCCGGCGGCTGAAAGCGGACGGCAGCTACGAGGAATTGGCTATGGGGGAATATCCCGCCGTGTATGACACCACCGGCTGGCCGGACAAGCCCCACTTGGAAGCGGAACACATTCTGCCGGATATGCGGGGCATCAACACCCCGGAGGGACGGCTTTCCTTTGAGAAGGTGGCCTCCGGCGAGATATCCATGGATGCGTTCCTGGACAGCCTGACGGATGACGAGCTGATTACCCTCCTGGGAGGCACGCCCAACCGAGGCGTGGCGGACACTCGGGGCATCGGAGGACTGGACTACCTGGGCATTCCCGCTGTCATGACAGCTGACGGCCCTGCTGGACTTCGGATTATTCGTGACCGGGGTGTGAATACCACAGCCTGGCCGATGGCGACCTTGCTTGCCTGCACCTGGGATCCGGAGATCGTGTATGCTGTGGGAGAAGCGGCGGCGAAAGAGGTGAAAGAGAATAACATCGGTATGTGGCTGACACCGGCCATCAATATCCACAGAAGCCCGCTGTGCGGCCGGAACTTTGAGTATTATTCGGAAGACCCGCTGGTAGCCGGAAAGCTGGCGGCGGCAATGGTGCAGGGCATTCAGTCCCAGCATGTTTCCGCCTGCGTCAAGCATTTCTGCTGCAACAACAAGGAGAAAAACCGATTTGGAAGCGATTCCCGGGTTTCCGAGCGGGCACTGCGGGAAATCTACCTGAAAGCCTTTGAGATTGTCGTGAAAGAAGGCAGCGTTTGGAGTGTTATGACCGCCTACAATCTGATGAACGGCACCTATCCATCGGAGAATTCCGAACTGCTGGCAGGCATTCTGCGGGAGGAATGGGGCTACGACGGTTTGGTGGTGACGGACTGGGACAACTGGGCGGAGCATTACCGGGAGGCGCTGGCGGGCAACAATATCCGGATGCCTCACGGCAGCGCCAAACGGCTGCAGACCGCCCTGAACCGGGGGCTGATTACCCGGGAGGATCTGGTATCCAACGCCCGGAGACTGCTGGAATTTTTGCTGAAACTGGATTGAGAGTGGAGAATAACAATGAATGTTAATACTTATCTTGCGTCCCTGACGCAGTACGCACTGGATCGCGGGCTGATTGAACCCTGCGACCGCACCTATGTCACCAATCAGCTTCTTCAGGCGCTGGGGCTGGACAGCTTTTCGCCTGAGGAGCCTGCGGCAATGCCTCTGGAGGAAATTCTGAAGGGACTGCTGGACGATGCGGTGGAGCGGGGCGTCTGCGGCGAGGATATCACCAGCCGGGACCTGCTGGACACCAAGCTCATGGGCGTGCTGACACCGCTGCCCAGAGAGGTGCGGAAGAAGTTCACGGAGCTGTACCGGGAATCTCCTGAAGCGGCGACGGACTGGTATTACCGCTTCTCTCAGGACACGGACTACATCCGCCGCTACCGCATCGCGAAGGATATGCGGTGGAAAACCGACACGGAATACGGCGAGTTGGATATCACCATCAACCTGAGCAAGCCGGAAAAGGATCCCAAGGCCATCGCCGCGGCGAAGAATGCTCCCCAGTCCGGCTATCCCAAGTGTCAGCTCTGCCCGGAGAACGAGGGCTATGCCGGACGGATGAACCATCCTGCCCGTCAGAACCACCGGATCATCCCGATCCGGATCGCCGGGGCGGACTGGTTCCTGCAGTACAGCCCCTATGTGTACTACAACGAGCACTGCATCGTGTTCAATTCCCGGCACATCCCCATGAAGATTGACCGGGAGGCCTTCGCCAAGCTGCTGGACTTCGTGACGGCCTTTCCCCATTATTTTGTGGGCAGCAACGCCGACCTGCCCATCGTGGGCGGCAGCATCCTGAGCCATGAGCATTTTCAGGGCGGCCGTTACTGCTTCCCCATGGAGAAAGCCCCCGTGGAGCGGGAGATCACCTTCCGGGGCTACGAGGATGTGAAAGCGGGGCTGGTCAAGTGGCCCATGAGCGTCATCCGGCTGGATTGCGCCGACAAAGAGCGCCTGATTGACCTTGCCGACAAGATTCTCAAGGCGTGGCGGGGCTATTCCGACGCGGACGCGTTTCTTTTCGCGGAAACCGAGGGGGAGCCTCACAACACCATCACCCCCATTGCCCGCCGCCGGGGAGGGGATTACGAGCTGGATCTGGTGCTGCGCAACAACATCACGACAGAGCAGCATCCGCTGGGGGTGTATCATCCTCACGCCGAGCTGCACCATATCAAGAAGGAAAATATCGGCCTCATCGAGGTCATGGGCCTCGCGGTGCTGCCCTCCCGGCTGAAAGGGGAGCTGGCGGCGCTGGAGGAGGCCATTTTGTCGGGCGCCGATATCGCTGCCGATCCGGTGCTTTCCAAGCACGCCCCTTGGGTGGCGGAGCTGAAAGCCCGTCACAGCTTCACCGCCGAAAACACCGCTTCCATCCTTCAGGAAGAGGTGGGCAGGGTGTTTGCCAAGGTGCTGGAGCACGCCGGCGTCTACAAGCGGACGGAGGAAGGAAGAAACGCCTTCCTGCGCTTCGTGGACAGCGTGAACCGCGAGACGGCAAGACCGTGATCCTTTACGGATTCCAAACAAAACACGCCCCCTTCCGGAAGCGGAAGGGGGCGTAATCAATTTGTCTTGCGGCGGAGGGCTCAGATGGCCTTGGCGTGAGCCAGCAGATACTTCTCCGCCTCGGGGTTCCACAGGTTGTTGTGAGCCTTGCACAGCCGATCCAGCTCGGCGAACAGGGGATCGGTCTTGCCCTTCTCCTCAAATTCGCTGATGGCAGTGAGGGGGAGGTCGATCTGGGTATAGATCAGCTTCTTGCCGCCGGGGATCTTGGGCAGGTTCAGCGTGGTTTCCACCACGGCGTTCAGACCGCCGATGTGGGTGACCAGCGCGGAGGGGTTCAGGCGGCCGGCATTCATCATTTCGATGGCTTCCCGCATATCGTTGGTGTTGCCTCCGGAGGTGCCCACCACATGGGTGTACAGATAGTGGACATTGTACCAGTTGAAGTTAGCCTTGAACTTGGTATCGGTGGGGCCGGCGAAGAAATTCAGGCAGCCGTCGAAGCCCAGAATGTCATCGGCCTGCTCCACGACGGGACGGACGGGGGCAAAGCAGACCACGTCGTCGTAGCCGGTGCCGCCGGTGAGGCTCCGCAGATACTCGGTGGCGTTCTCCATCCGGGTGTTGACATAGTGCAGCTCAATGCCGTTCTTCGCGGCGTCCTCCACGGTGTAGATGGAGGCGGCGCGGGTCAGTCTGGCGTCGTCGATATCGGTGACCACCAGCAGGGAGGGACGCCGGTCGCAGTGCAGGGCGTAGTCGATGGCAGCCAGACCCATGGGGCCCACGGAAGCCAGCAGCGCCATCTTGCCGCCTTCCTTGATGCCCATTTCGTGGACATAGGAGCCGGCCTTGGTATGGTACATGGCGTGGAAGGTGCCGACGACGCAGCTCAGAGGCTCGGCCAGGGAGCCGTAGTAATAGGTATCGGCATTGTAGGGCAGCAGGCAGTTCATCAACAGGGTTTCAATGGGGATGTTGGCATACTGGGTGTCGCCGCCGCAGTAGGCGTAGGAGTAGCCGGGCGCCTCCTGGGAGCCCTTGTAGTAGTGGGCGGGCTGGATGACGAACTTGTCTCCTACCTTGTACTTGTCCTTCCAGTTCTCGCCGACAGCGACGATGTCGCCGCAGAATTCATGGCCGACGATGGTGGGGTTCTCCTCCACATTGTTGGGAACCCGCTTGTGGTCGCCGCCTTCCACGGCGGCCTTGTAGGTGGACATACAAATGCTGTCGGATACGACCCGAACCTGCACGTCGTCGGGACCGACCTCGGGAAGGGTCATCTCGTCCAGACGCAGATCCATTTTGCCGTGGATGCGGACTGCTTTGGTGTTCATGCTGAATTCCTCCTGTTATTTTGTTTCGTGTTCAATGAGCTTCCAAGTGGCGTCGATCAGATTGCGGAACATGGGATTCTCCATGGCGCGGATCACAAAGCTCTGGCGGGGGGAGTTGATGTCCTCGCCGGAGATCTGGAACATACCGTACCGGTCGCACAGACCCCGCAGCCGTTCCAACTGGGCGGGGGTGTTCCGGGTGGGCATATAGGTGACGGATTTGACGCCCTCTTCCTTCAGACATTCGAAAACATCGTCCAGATAGTCGTCCTCGAATTTCTGCGCCTTTTTGTCGCCGGTGACGCTGTCGCCCACGTCGCCCAGATAGGCGTAGCAAAGGTAAGCGTCGATTTCTCCGCAGAGCTTTACCATGTCCGGCAGCTTGGGGCATTCGTCGGTGGCGTCGATGTAGATCTTCGGCACGAAAGCGCTCTTCAGAATCCCCAGCAGATCGTATTCGTAGAAGAAGTATTCGGTGTCCAGCATCTGCGCGCGCTGCTTTTCGGACAGGGTCAGCCCCATGTCGGTGAGCTTGCGCACCATGCCTTCACCCCGGCCCACCTGGGCGGTCAGCTTCTTGGCCAGCGCGTACATGAGGTGCCGCTCGGTGACGCCGCCGCCCTCTTCCGCCATGGAAAGGGGCAGAACATCCCGGTCGTAGTCCAGGGCAATCTCGGGAAGCAGAGCGTTGATCCGCTCCACCATCCGGCGGTTGCGGACATGGCGGGCTTCCCGGTAGGGGCGGAAGAACTCGGTGAGCCGGCCGATCTGATGGTGGGGAACGGACTGGATGGTCATATAGCTGACGCCGACCTGATCCGGATTGTTGGTGCGGCGGCCTTCCAGCCGGGTGCCGTCCATGGATACCCGGCATTCCATACCGATGGTGACGGGCATATTCACCAGCTTTGCCGCCTCCAGAAACTCCCCGGCGCCGGAAATGGAATCATGGTCAATGATGCCGGCGGTGCAGAGTCCCTCCATCCGGGCCGCGTAAACGGCGGCGGTGGGGGAGTAGGGGGAGAAGGAGTAGGTGGTATGGATGTGATTGTTGATGTACTCGGGAACAGCGGGAGGGAACACGGTGGTTTTCAGCACCTCGGCCAGATTGGCCAGGCGTTCCTCCCGGGTGGGAGCGTTGAGTAGGTTCAGAACCGCAATGTCGATCATACCGCCATCCCTCAGTTCAGCATGACCTGGCCGCCGGTGACGGGAATGGCCTGGCCGGTCTCATATTTCTGCTCCACGCAGTACATAACGGCGCGGGCCACGTCGATGGGCAGGCAGCCCCGGTTCATGGGAACCTTGGCCTCGTAGAACCGGCGAACGTCGTCCACGGTCTTGGCACCGGGGACCTTGCCGGCGGCCAGATACTGCACGAACAGACCCCGGACGGGGTCGCTCCACAGGGGGCCGTCCAGATAGTTGCCGGGGCAGATGGCGTTAACCTTGATGTTGTAGGCGCACAACTCCAGGGCCCAGCTCTGTACCAGACCGATGGCGCCGAACTTGGAGCCCGCGTAGGCAAAGTTCTTGTTGGAGCCTTCCAGACCGGACTTGGAGGACATGGCGATGATGTCGAACATGGCCTCGGGGTCAGCCTCATGCTGGGCTTCCATGATGATGGCGGCATACTTGCAGGTCAGGAACAGACCGGTATAGTTGATGGCGGTGACAAAGTCCATGTCCTTCTTCTCGAAGGTCGCCAGAGGGCCGGAACGGACAACGCCGGCATTGGCCAGCATGATGTCGAGACCGCCGAACTTCTCCACAGTCTGCGCCACTAGATTTGCCACGCTCTCCTCATCGGACACGTTGACAGCGATGGCGCAGGCGCGCTCGCCCATCTCGGCGGCGACCTGCTCCGCCAGCGGCTGATTCATGTCCGCGATGACCACGGTGGCACCCTCCCGGTACAGCTCCTCGGCAATTCCCTTGCCGAAGCCCTGCGCGGCACCGGTGACCACGGTGATCTTACCGGCCAGACGACCCTCACCGGTGGGGCGGTTGTGAATGTTCGCTTTCGCGATCTCCTGCCATTTTGTCATGTCTACACTCATGTTGACATCTCCTTATTTCAGCAAATTCTGTAGTTTTGCGTATGCGTTTTCCCATTCCGGCGTGTGGTGGGGGTGCCAGACCTCCACTTCCACCGAATTGCGAACCACCTGACGGAGCCGCTCCAGATCGGCAATGTCGCCCAGCGCCATGGCTTGGGTCAGCAGATTGCCCATGGCGGCGCCCTCGATGGGGCCGGTGATGACCTCCCGATCCAGGGAATCGGCCGCCATCTGGTTCAGCAGACGGTTCTGGATGCCGCCGCCGACGATGTTCAGGGAATCGATCCGCTGCCCCTTCATCTTCTCCAGACCCTCCAGCGCGTGACGGTATTTCAGCGCCAAAGATTCATAGACGCAGCGCGCCACCTGCCCGACGGTTTCGGGCTCCGGCTGGCCCGTGCGGGCGCAGTAGGCGCGGATTTTCTTTTCCATATTGCCGCCGGCGTAGAACTCCGGCGCGTCGGTATCGATGACGGAGCGCAGCGCCGGCTCCCGGATGGCGGCCTGAACGATGTCATCCCAGCTCAGATGCATGCCCTGCCGGTTCCAGTCCCGGCGGCATTCCTGAATGATCCACATGCCCACGATATTCTTCAGGGGACGGAAGCCGCCCTGAATGGTGCCCTCGTTGGAGAAACCGGCGGCCGCTGCCTCGGGGCTGAGATCCGGCCAGTCCGTCTCCACGCCGAACAGGGACCAGGTGCCGGAGGAGCAGAAGGCAAAGCTGCCCGTTCCGGGAATGGCGGCGACGGAGGAGGCGGTGTCGTGGCTGCCCACGGCCACGAAGGCGGCGGGGTTCAGCCCCAGCTCCTCGCACAGCTCCGGGCGAAGATGGCCGCGGATGGTGCCGGATTTGTCGATTTTGGTAAAGATCCGCTCCGGCAGACCCAGCTCCCGGATTGTCTCCCAGTCCCAGTCCCGTGTGGTGGGATTGTAGAGCTGAGTCGTGGTGGCGATGGTGTACTCGGTGCCTTTGGCGCCGGTGAGGAAGTAGCCCAGCAGGTCGGGGGTCAGCAGCATGGTGTCGGCAATCTGAAGGGCCGCGTCGCCTTCCCGTTTCCGGCGATAGAGCTGATAGAGTGTGTTGAAGGTCTGATCGATGGCAATGCCGCTGCGGGAGAACAGGGTTTCGGCGGGGATCTTCGCCTTGACCGCGTCGATGTCCTCCTGGGTGCCCAGGCGATAGGAGCGGGGGACACCGGCCAGATGGCCGTTTTGATCCAGAAGGCCGTAATCCACGCCCCAGGTGTCGATGCCGAAGGCATCCAGCTCCCCAAAGCCGCCCTGCCGGAAAGCCAGCAGACCCTGCTTGAGCTGACTGTAGAGGTAGGGGGTGTCCCAGTAGTAGACGCCGTTCATTTC
>JAQXIT010000029.1 GCA_029007925.1 Bacillota bacterium
AGCTGGCAGATGTATATGTGCTATATCTCTCCCGAATGGACGGTAACCCGTGTATGGAGAGCGGTGGATGTTCTGATCGGGGATTACAGTCCCGCCTTCAAGCTGCACTTTTATATGATTTCCCTGGTGCTGATCCTGTCGATTCTGAATTGCATTTACGGCTTCGGGCAGATGCTGCTCAGCGGCGACAGGAGCCGCCGGAAGGCTCTGATTCTCCAGAGTGTCAGTGCCGCCGCGTTCCTGGGGCTGTGCGTTTTCGCCTGCTTTACCGCCTTCTACCGGAAAGGCGAGCTGCTGGTGTCGCCGATTTCCGCCGTTCTCATGTGGTCGTTTTTCATCCTGTTGGGGGTAACGGTAGGTATTTATGTGGGATCCCTGATGATTGGGAGAAAGCGGATCGTGATGATTGGCCTCAGTGCCGCTGCTGCATCCTGTGTCACTCTGCTGATGTATGTGGGGGAAATGATTCTTCTCAGCGGGCATGTATACCGCTTCGGCATCGATTTTTTGTTCCGGCCCCTTTCACCGCTGGCGCTGGCACCCATTGATCTGATTGTCATATTGAGTGCCGGAGGAATAACCGCCGGAGTTCTGGCTGCCATATCCCGCCGGAGTCAAACCTGAAAAAAGACGGGCGCACCTTTCGGTGCGTCCGCTTTTGGTTACTCGTCCAGACGATCCGCGATTTCTTCCATCCGCTCGATGGGGAAGGGGGGCGAGGAAATGGGCTTCATGGCAATGGACATAAGCTTTACGGGGCTGTCGTCCGCCGCCACCCGGTTGGAGCTGAAGCTGCCGCATCGGCGGCATCGGTGGATGATGGCCCACTCGCCGTTTTTCCGTACCCATACCGCCACCGGTTCCATGATTCCGCCGCAGTCTGCCGCCTGGTCGCCGGGCTCCAAATCCAGATGCAGCGAGTGCAGACAGTTGGGGCAATGGTTCCTGTGGTCACTGCCGGCACCGGCGGGAACCACCTGACGGCCGCAGTTTTTGCAGGTAAAGATTTCGTCGCAGGGATGGGTTTTGTAATAGCCGTGATCGTACTGTTTTCTTTTGTTTTCCCGGTTCATGGGATGACCTCCAAAGTGATTTATGTCAGATAAATTCCTTGGGAGGCTTGGATTGTTACGCAAACCTCCCGGTCAGCGCACAATCACCGAATCCTTTTTCAGTTTCAAACACATTCTCCTAAACAAATATGAAATATCTCTGTCACCGCATTCGGGACAGAATCGGGGCAGACGTATGGGATACTCCGCCATTGCATAGCCTCTATATCAACTTATACCACATTGAGCCTCAAAAATCAATACAGAACGCAGCAAAAGGGCTGCCGCAAAGCGGCAGCCCAGAATGGAGGCAAGATCGGTAGATCAGCCGACCGGTGTTTTTTCCGATTTCAGGATTTCGGTGCTGTAGGCGTGGACTTCATATTCATACCGATATCCTCCGGCGGTGAATTGAATGTCATAGTGGTATCTGCCACCTGTCACCGTGTCGAACTGACAGGAATAATCGGTGATCTGCTCCTCTTTCAGCCCGGCGTGCTCCAGCGCGAACATCAGTGCCAAACTCTCACTGATCTTCCCGTCGGGTAACTCTATTTCATCATCCATGATTTTTCCGCTGTAGTAAGGCAGAATTTCTCCGGTATAGGGATCGATTTCGTATTGGTACCAATACAGGGACGCCTTGAATTTCACCCAATAAAGATACTGCCCATCTCCCTCCATCAGCGCGATTTCCAGATCCGAAACCTGTTCCCGGGTATAGCCGGCATCCGTCAGCGCAATGTCCACGGCTTTCTCACGTTCGATCATGATCTGACCAATGACAGGAGGATCGGGATCCTCGACGCCTTCCGGTTCCTTTTCAAAGGCAAGAACCGCTTCGGTGTAGGCATCGATCTTATAATGATAGTGATCCGTCCCGGCGGTGAACGAAATATCGTAGAAAGAAATGCCTTTATCTTCCCAGAGAGTCACCGTGACACCCGTAAGCTGATCCTCGGTAAGGCGAGCATGGGCAAGCGCCGCATTCAGTGCTTTCCCGGAGCCGATCATATCGGGGGTCTCAATGCCGGGGCCTTCGGTGCTGTCGGGAATCTCCGTCTGTTCCTTTTTCACGCTCAGAATCTCTCCGGTATAGGCGGAAATCTGATATTCATAGTCAAATCCGGCAAAAGTAAGCTTCACCTCATAACGGGGATAGCAGTCGTTGTCAGCAGCTTCGCCCGTCGTAAATTCACACTTCGTAACGGCTGGCAAAGAACTATATTCCGGGTATTCGGAAACTGCGTGCTGTATGGTGATCTGCTTCGCCGACTCCAAGCTGATATACAGAGGGGTTCCCTTAGTGGCCTGTTCAGTTGGCTGGCCGGTGGCTCCGCCAGCGCTCAGGGTGAAGCCGGAGCCGATGATACCGGCGGCAGCGGCGCAGACACCCACCAGCAGCACCAGCGCGGCGGCGGTGGAGGCTATGCCGATCCATGGCTTCCGGTTTGTCTTATTCTTCATTTTCGTTGCGTCTCCTTTCCGTGGCTGACAGTCGGAGAGAACGGATCCCAGAACATTGGGGGTGGCATTTTCAAATGCCTTGCGGATTTTTTGATCCATGCGGTTCACGTCTCGTGCTCTCCTTTCAAAAATCGTTTCTGAGTTTTTTGACCGCGCGGTGGTATTTGGACAGAACGGTGGACAGCGGCAGGCCCAGCAGCCCGGCGATCTCCCGGTGGCGGAATCCGGCCACGGCGTGGAGCACGACAATCTGCCGCTCCTCGTCGGAAAGCCGTTCCATACAGGCTGCGAGCACCAATTTGTCGTCAGCGGACATCCCGGCGCCGGTCGGGCAGTATGCCGAGAGCTCCGGTATCAGTTCCACATTTCTGTCCCGATCCCGAAGACGCTTCAGGCTGTGGTTGCGGGTAATGGTCAGAATCCAAGCCATCGGCTTTCCGGCCGGACGGTATCCGGGGGCGCCTTCCCAGATACTGACGAAGGTGTCGTGAAGCACATCCTCCGCGTCATAACCGTTCTTCAGGATGGAGAGAGCGAGAGAATACACGGCGGCGGAGGCGGCATCATACAGCTCCGCCAACGCGTCGGTGCTTCCGCCGGCGACGGTGCGGATCAGATCATCCAATTTTTCCGCCGTTGTCACAGCCGTCAGTGCCATCCATTCCTCACTCCCTTCACGGATATAATCCACGAGAACGTGTTTTTATTGCATCTTTTTTTATTATAATCCGGGTTCTGGATAATGGCAACGGTTTTCCTTGACAAGGGGGGATCCTCTGGATAGAATGGGATCAGAACCCGAAAGGAGAGGCGATATGGACAGAATCCGAAGCTGCAAGCTGTTTCTATTCGATATGGACGGTACGCTGTACATCGGCGACCGGCTGTTTTCCTTCACCCGGGAGCTGCTGGAAACCATCCGGAGCACCGGAAGGCGATACTTGTTTTTAACCAACAATTCCTCCACAAGTGTGGCGGATTACATCCGGAAATTGGAGAAGCTGGGAATCTCCGCTCAATATGAGGATTTTCTGACTTCCTCTCAGGCAACGGCCTATTATCTCAAAAAGCACCATCCCGGCAAACGGCTCTATGTCTGCGGCACCCGGTCGCTGAAGGAGGAGCTGTCCCGGGAGGGCTTCCCAATCACCGAAAACCCGGACGATACCGAGTGCATCGTCATGGGCTTCGATACGGAGCTGACCTTCCGTAAGCTGGAGGATGTCTCCCGTATGCTCTGTACCCGGGAGCTTCCATATATCGCCACCAACCCGGACTATGTCTGCCCCACGGAGTTCGGCAGCGTGCCGGACTGTGGAAGTGTCTGCGATATGCTGTTCAATGTCAGCGGCAAGCGCCCGCTGGTCATCGGTAAGCCCACCGCGCTGATGCCGCGGCTGGCTATGGAGAAATGGGGCACGGCACCGGAGGAGACGCTGGTGGTTGGCGACCGGATCTACACCGACATCAAAAGCGGCCTCAATGCCGGAACGCTGACGGCGCTGGTCATGAGCGGCGAGACGACCCGGAAAATCCTGGAAGCCTCTCCGGACAAGCCCCATCTGGTGCTGAAGGACGCCGGAGAGATTCTGAAGGAGCTGAAGGAATAACAATCGGGCGTACCGCAATGGTACGCCCGATTGCTCCATGACGCGATTGCCGCTTCCGGTATGCGCTTTCCTCGCTTCGGAGCGGTCACTCCTCCAGATACCGCAGAGCGGCGTTGGCCAGAACGGCTGCGCCCACGGGCAGGACGGATTCGTCGAAATTCACCTTGGGATGGTGCTGCGGATAGGGATAGCCCTTGTCCGGTTCGCCGGCGGCCAGCGCCATCATCA
>JAQXIT010000030.1 GCA_029007925.1 Bacillota bacterium
AAAAGAAACCGGACACCCGTTTCGATACCCGTTGTATCAATACTGGTGTCCGGTTTTGGTGCGAGAGATGGGACTCGAACCCACACGGCGATCACCACACGCACCTCAAACGTGCTTGTCTACCATTCCAACACTCTCGCAAGCGCTTATGTATTATAACCGCTCCCGCAATTTTTGTCAACATCTTTTTGTGAATCCCTTGAAAAACCCGACGCATTTTGGTACACTGGGGAAAAACGGGGACGGAGGTCGGATATGACACGGTTTTTTGTGACGCCGGAGGAGCTGCAGCCGGATTTTCTGGTGCTGACGGGGGAGAATGCCCAGCACGCCAAGGTTCTGCGGCTGAAAAACGGCGAGGAGGTTCTGGTCTGCGACGGACAGGGAAGGGAATGCGTCTGTGCCGTCAGCGATGTGAGCCCGGGACAGATCAGTCTCGTGGTCAGAAAGCGGCAGGAATCGGAGACCGAGGCCGGTGTTCGGGTCAGCGTTTACATGGCGTTTTCCAAGGGTGACAAGCTGGAGCATGTGATCCAGAAGGCCACGGAGCTGGGCGCCTATGAGATCGTGGCGTTTCCTTCCGCCCGGTGCGTTTCCCGTCACGATGAGAAAAGCCTGAGAAATAAGCTGGAACGCTGGCAGAAGATCGCGGCATCGGCGGCGGAGCAGTCCGGCAGAGGGCGGATCCCCCGGGTCGTGGCGGTGAGCAGCTATGGTGCCGCGCTGGAGCGTGCCGCCCGGGCGGACAAGGCGCTGCTGTTCTATGAGAACGAACAGGCCACCACCCTGCGGATGGCGCTGGAATCGGGGAGTTACACCTCTGTCAGCCTGATGACCGGGCCGGAGGGGGGACTGGAGCCTTCCGAGGTTGCCCAGGCTGCCGCCGCCGGACTGACAATCTGTACGCTGGGAAAGCGGATCCTCCGCTGTGAGACCGCGCCGCTGTGTGCTCTGTCCGCGGTGATGTACGACGCCGGTGAATTTTGAAATATAGAAGGTATCATCATGGAACTGAAAAACAAAAAAATCGCCTTTCTCGGTGACAGCATCACCGAGGGCCACGGCGTTGCGGAACCGGAAAACATTTTCTGGAATGTGATCGCCCGCCGCAGCGGCGCGGAGACCTATGGCTACGGAATCGGCGGCACCCGGATCGCGCCTCAGATCCATCCCTCGGTAGAACCGAAGTGGGATCGGTATTTTGCCTCCCGGGTGGAGGACATGATCCCGGATGCCGACATTGTTGTGGTATTTGGCGGAACGAATGACTTTGGGCACGGCGACGCCCCCATGGGCACTCTCACGGACAGATCGGAGGGGAGCTTCTGCGGCGCTTTCCGCCTGCTGCTGGAAAAGCTGATTCTTCACTACCCGGATGCGCAGATCGTGGTTATGACCCCGCTGCACCGGGACAGCGAGAACCAGATCGGCGTGAATGAGATCGGCCTGCGGCGGGAGATCCCGCTGGAGGGGTATGTGGACGCCATCATCGCCATCAGCGGATACTATGGGATCCCGGTGCTGGATCTGTACCGGGTCAGCGGCCTGCAGCCTGCCGTGGCGGTGCTGAAGGAGCGGTATATGCCCGACGGCCTCCATCCCAATGACCAGGGTCACGCCCGGATCGCGGACAAGCTGCTGGGCTTTTTGCACACCCTATGAAAGCTACTGCCAGCCGAACCCGGCTGGCAGTGATTTTATTCGCCCTTGCGGATGGTGACATCGCCGGACATACTGTCCACGTCGATCCGGCAGCCGCCGGTGCCGCAGGTATACGCCTTGCCCGTGGATTCGGTGGGAAAATCCGAGTGGAATCTGCCGCTCATGGTGTCCATGGTGACCCGGAATGAACTGTCCGACGGCAGGGTGATGTCAAGAGCGCCGGAAGCGGAATCCATGTCGATGGATTTGGGGACGTTGTCGAATACGGCAGTGACGCTGGCGGAGGCGGCATCGCAATCCAGCGTGTCCAGTGTACCGGTGTAGCGGATGCTGCCGGAGGCGGTGCTGATATTTAAGTCCCCGACGGTGCAGCTCTGAAAGTCGCACTCACCGGAAGCGGTGTTGATCTTCATCTCGTCGGTGGTCAGGTTTTCCACATCCAGATCCGCGGAGGCG
>JAQXIT010000031.1 GCA_029007925.1 Bacillota bacterium
GCGCTTAGCGGGCCCGCTTGATGAGGCGGGTGGATTTGGCGTCGTAGATGTTGATCTTCTCCGGCGGAATCTGGACGAAGACCTTCTGGTTGATCTCATAGTGGGCCAGGCCGATCTGCTTGGACAGGAAGTCGCTCTTGCCGGCCTGGAGGGAAACCAGGGTCTCGGAACCGGCGGGCTGGTTGGCGTAGACGGTGACGGGAAGTCTGCCGGGGCCTTCCTCCTCAAAAATCTGCACCTGCTCGGGCCGGATGGCCACCACGCAGGGGAACTCGCCCTCGGGGATGGGCTCATCGGTCATGTCGTCGGCACTGAATACGTGCTCGCCCAGCTCGCTGCGGACATGAAGCTCCCGGTTTTGCAGGACGGCGGTGCCCTCCAGGAAGTTGATCCGGGGATTGCCGATGAAGTCCGCGGCCTCCAGGTCGATGGGGTTCATGTACAGCTCCAGGGGGGAGGCCACCTGGCTCAGCTCGCCCGTCTTGAACAGGGCGATCTTGGTGGACATGGTCAGCGCCTCCACCTGATCGTGGGTAACGTAGATAATGGTGGTGCCCAGCTCCCGGTGGATCCGCTGCAGCTCGGAGCGCATATCGATTCTCAGCCGGGCGTCCAGGTTACTCAGGGGCTCATCCAGCAGCAGGAGCTTGGGATTGGACGCCACCGCACGGGCGATGGCCACACGCTGCTGCTGGCCGCCGGACAGCTCGTTGGGATAGCGGTCGATGTATTCCTCGATACGCATCATCCGCAGGGAATCCTGAAGCCGCTTCTCGATCTCCGCCTTGGGCAGCTTCTGAATTTTCAGTCCGAAAGAGATGTTCTCCCGGACGGTCATGTGAGGCCACAGGGCGTAGGACTGGAACACCAGGTTCAGTCCCCGCTTGCTGGGCTCGGCGTAGTAGGCCAGATCCGCGTTGATCATTTCCACGCCGTCGATGGTCATCACACCGTTCTGGGGGCGCTCCAGACCGGACACCACACGAAGCGTTGTGGTTTTGCCGCAGCCGGAGGGGCCCAGCAGGGTCATGAAGTCGCCGTCCTCGATTACCAGGTTGATATCCTTCAGGACGTGGTTGTCACCGTAAAATTTATCGATATGCTTTAATTCGATTCTGCTCATGTTGTCTTTTCCTTTCCCGCGCAGTGCGTCATGTTACCATGCCTTGCCGATATCGGCGCCGAACTTGTTGGCGATAATGTAGCATACCAGTATGAACAGCAGGACGCATACCGAGATCGCGTCTGCCATCTGATTGTATCCTTCCTGCGAATATGTGAAGGCCAGATAGGACATGGTCTGGGTGTGCTGATCCATCATGATGATGATCAGATCCAGCTCCTTGGCGATGCTGATGAAGGTGAGCATGAAGCCGGAGATAAAGCCGTTCTTTGCCAAGGGAAGGACGATTTTGCCCATCCGCTGCCAGAAGTTGGCACCGTTGATATCGGCGGCCTCCTCCAGTTCCACGGCGATCTGCATCATGTTGGCAGTGCCGGAGCGGCTGGCGAAGGGGAAGTGCTTGACAACGGAGGTCAGGACGATCAGACTGAATGTACCGTAAAGCACAGGGATCAGGCCGCCCAGATGGGGCTTGCTGAACATGGCCACATACATGGACGAGAACGCGACGCCGCTCATCAGGTAGGGAATGAACACCAGCTGCTCGGTAGCGGAGCCGTACCACTTGCCGCGGCCGCGGGTGGAGATATAGCCCAGGAACTGGCCGCACAGGGCGGTGATGGTGGAGCCGATGAAGGTCAGCCGGATGGTGTTCCACACCGCTTTGCCGAAAGCGGGGCTGCGGAAGATACCGGGATAGCTGGTGTACTTCTGGGCTTCGTCCACGGCGCCGATCCAGTTGTAGAGGGTCAGGTTATCCAGGCCGTAGCCGTTGCCGGTGGTGATCTGGAAGGTCTCCATGACCAGGACGAACATGGGAGCCACCATGGCGAAGAACAGGAACACGACCAGGAAGGCCATCAGCGGGTATTTGGCCTTGCCCAGGTGCATCTCGTTGGCCCGGCCGCCCTTGCCGCCGATGGTGGCATAGGACTTGCGGACGCCGATCAGCTTCTGGTTGGAGAAAATGATCAGCGCGGCCAGGGAAATCAGCACCAGGCTCATGGCAAAGCCGACGCCTTGGGGTCCGCCGTTGATGAAGTTCTTCATTTTGGTTGCCAGGGTGAAGTAGCCGATACGGGAGCCCAGGTTGGCGGCTACGCCGTAGGTACCGATGGACTTACTCAGCGTCATGACCACGGCGGACAGGATGCTGGGCAGCACCAGAGGCAGCGTGATGGATTTGAGGATCTGAACCTTGTTGGCGCCGCAGATTTCGCCCATTTCCTCCAGCTCCGAGTTAATGGAGCGAAGGGCGGAGGAAACGTGGATATAGGAGAACGCGTAATAGTGCAGCGACATGCAAAGAACGATGGCTACGGGTCCGTATGCCAGCCAGTCGGGAATTGGGATGCCCAGACCGGCCAGGAAGCCCAGAGAACCGGAGGTCTTGTTGCGGAACACGGCCAGCCAGGACAGCGCCTTGCACCAGGAGGGGATCATGTAGGGAATGACCACCAGCATACCAAGCAGCTTCTTGCCGGGCAGGTCTGAGCGAACCACCAGCCAGCCCAGAACGGCGCCCAGAGGCACCGACACCACCACGGTGAAGAAGCCCACAACCAGAGAGTTCTTCAGGGGCCCCCACAATGTGGCGGTGGAAAGCTTGCCGACCAGCAGGTATTTCCAATAGTAAAGTGTGAAATCTCCGACTTCGCCGCCGATTCTCTTTACCTCAGCCTTCGCCGTGGTAAAGGTGGTTGCGATCATCTGAAGCAGCGGGATTACGATCAGGCAGAACAGGATGACCAGGCTGATCGCAACAATCATGTTGAAGGGATTTTTCACCACGTTCAGGATTTGATTCTTGAGCCGCGTCCAACTGAACGGACGCTGAATTTTCTTCCTTTTCACAATTGCGCTCCTTTCGCGATTTGGGTTTTACCGGGGGTTGCGAGGGTGCGGCGGAACGAAGCGATACACTTTCCGCCGCTGCTGGATAATTACGGACACGTTTTCGCTTTTGGGATAATGGGATTATAGCAAACCCTCAAAAAATAGTCAATTGATTTTGAGGCTCGTTTGTATAATTTGACGTTTTACACAGCCTTCGGCATCAATAATTGTTCAATATCGCAAACAGAGTCCCCCTCGAACGATGAATTTACGCTAAAATTGGTTGAATTTGAACGCAAACTGCGAAAATTTTGCGTTAATTTGCGTAAACTTTCAAGCGGCGGCATCCTGCGCCTCTGTCCGGAATCTTCCGGAAATCCCATGGTTTGCCCAAAAAGGACAAATTCCCACGCCGGCGGGAATGCCGGCGTGGGAAATTGGATTGGATGGGAGCCCCGTTCCGGGGAGAGGAATCAGCGGTACAGCTCAGGCTTCTCCATGGTCTCCACTTTCAGGAACTGAGAGGTTCCCCGGGAGGCGTTCAGCGCGTCGCCCGCCACGCAGGCCACATAGCCGTCCCAGGCGGAGGGGCCGGTGAGCTTGCCGGCGTGGACGGATTCCACCCACTTGCAGAACTCGATGTCGTAGGCCTCGATGAAGCGCTCCTTCCAGTCGGTCATGATGGGCATGGTCTCCCCCGGCTCCTTTCTGGGGTCGGGACGGGAACGGCGCACCACGGCGTAGGGATCCGGCAGCTTGACGGTGCCGTTTTCGCAGACCACCTCGCACTGGATGTCGTAGCCGTAGCCGTCGGCTACCTGAACCTCCACGTCGATGAAGCAGCCCTTCTTGGTGCGCATCAGCATCACCTGGGGGTTGTCGTAGCCCTTGTTGGGGTTGGCGGACTGACGAACCTTCACGCACTGCACATCCTCGTACTCGTCGTCCAGCAGCCAGCGGCAGATGTCCAGCTCATGGATGGCCACGTTGGTGACGCCGTTTTCGGTCTTGAAGCCCGGGCCCTGGCTGACGTTGCGGTGGCAGGCCTTGATGACCAGCGGCGCGCCGATCTCGCCGGAGTCGATGATCCGCTTCATTTCCGCGTAGCCCCGGTCGTAGTGGCGCATGAAGCCCACCTGTACCAGTCTGCGGCCGATTTCCAGCTCCCGGCGGATGATGTCCTCGCAGTCCTTGGCGTTCTGGCTCAGGGGCTTCTCGCAGAAGCACCACTTCTCCTGGGCCAGGGTCTTCATCACATAGTCGTGATGGGTGGGGTCGATGGAGGTGATAACCACGGCCTCCACCTCGGGGTCCCGGATCATGGCGTCGCAGTCATTGCCGAAGGAACGGATGCCGTACTTCGCGGCAGTTTCGTCCGCGGCGGCGGCCACATAGTCCGACACCGCCACCACCGTGGCACCGGGAACGGTCTCGATGATGCGCCGGCAGTGATCCCGGCCAATGGCGCCGCAGCCGACAATACCGATTTTCAAAATCTTGTCCATAGTTACTTCTCTCCCGTCAATATTTTCTGGCGTCCTTCACGTGCGCCAGGTGATCCTGATATGCCGCCAGATTTCTCGGATTTTCGGATACCTGCGTATCGCCAACCCGCCACCAGGCGCCGTAGCCCTCGGTCATGGACTTGGGCAGCACCCGGATATCAAACAGCACCGGCACATCCTGAATCCGCTTGGCGTCGGCCAGCGCCTGACGAAGCTCCTCCAGGGTGTGGATGGTGTAAGCCTTGCAGCCGTAGCCCTCGGCGATCTTGGCGAAGTCCACCGGCATAAAGCTGCCGGAGAAGCCGCCGTCCTGCCCCCGGTAGCGCAGCTCCGTGCACAGCGTGTCGTTGCCGTGGCCAACCTGCAGGTTGTTGATGCAGCCGAAGCTGGCGTTGTTGAACAGGCAGATATGGATCTTCTTATGCTCCTGCAGGGCAGTGAGCATTTCGGAATGGAGCATAATGAAGCTGCCGTCGCCGGTCATGGCGTACACGTCCCGGTCGCCGATGGCGTATTTCACGCCCAGCGCGCCGGAGATCTCATAGCCCATACAGGAGTAGCCGTACTCCATATGATAGGTATCCACCGCCCGGGGGCGCCACATACGCTGCATATCGCCGGGCAGGGAGCCGGCGGCGCCGATGACCACATCCTCCGGATCGATGGCATGGTTAATCACGCCCAGCACCGCGGTCTGGGTCAGGTCGGCCTTCAGATCCTCCGCGAAGCGGAAGGCGGAAGCGGCGTTGGCGTCGTTGACCTCCGGCACATAGTCCGGGCCGAAGGTGATGCTGTCCAGGCGGTCCAGCTCTTTCTGCCAGCGGGCCCGGGCGGCGGTGACTTCCTCCGTATAGGGCGCGCGGTAGCCTGCCAGAGCCTCCTGCAGAACCGGCAGTGCCCGCTTGGCATCCGCCACCACGGCCACCGCGTCCAGCTTCTGAGCCTGGAAGGGAGAAACATTGATATTGACGAACCGGGCATCCTCCCGGAACAGCCACTTGGAAGCGGTGGTGAAGTCGGTGTAGCGGGTGCCGACGCCGATAATCACGTCCGCCTCTTTGGCGATTTCATTGGCGGCGGAGCATCCGGTGGTGCCGATGCCGCCCAGATTCAGGGGGTGATCCCACACCACGGCACTCTTGCCGGCCTGGGTCTCGCCGAAGGGGATCCCGGTGGCCTCGGCAAAGGCACGGAACTGCTCGTGGGCTTCGCTGTAACGCACGCCGCCGCCGCAGATCAGCATGGGGCGCTTGGCCTCCCGGATCACCCGGACGGCTTCCTCCACGGCTTCCGCCTCCGGCAGAGGCCGGGCAAGCTGCCAAACCCGCTTGGCCAGGAAGGACTCGGGGTAATCGTAGGCCTCGCCCTCCACGTCCTGGGGCATAGCCACGCAGACGGCGCCGGTGTTGGCCGGATCGGTCAGCACCCGCATGGCGGACAGCATGGCGCTCATGAGCTGTTCGGGACGCACCACCCGATCCCAGTAACGGCAGACCGGACGGAAGGCGTCATTGGTGGACAGGCTCAGGTCATGGGTCTGCTCCACCTGCTGCAGCACCGGGTCGGGCTGACGGCAGGCGTAGACATCACCGGGCAGAATCAGCACCGGGATGTTGTTGGCAGTGGCGGTAGCGGCGGCGGTGACCATATTGGCGGCACCGGGGCCCACCGAGGAAGTCACCGCGATGATCTTCTTGCGCTTGCACTGGCGGGCGAAGGCAACAGCGGTATGAGCCATGCCCTGCTCGTTCTTGCCCTGCCAGACCTGAAGCCGGTGGGCTTCCTGCCCCAGAGCCTGTCCCAGTCCCACCACATTGCCGTGGCCGGGCAGCATAATCACGCCTTCCACGAAGGGATGCTCCACACCGTCGTAGCGGATGTACTGGTTTTCCAGGAATCGAACCAATGCCTGGGCCATAGTCAGTCGAATGGTTTTCATGGTATTCCTCCTGTCAAAATGGGTTCAGCCCCGGAAGATATGCTCGTTGGCATCCGGCTTCCAGAGCCAAGCATGGGGCTCATCGTCGATGCGGGTCTTTTTCCAGGGGTCGCCGTCCAGATGGCGGATGCCCCAGGCGTAGCACATGGCATAGCCCGGCGCCGCCGTCTGGGAGTGGAAGCCGTGGTTGATGACGGCCAGGCCGTTGTGCCCGGTCTGATAGATCTCGCCGTTGGCAAAGCCCGCGCCGAAGCCCTGCGGATGGTCAAAGCGGTAGAAGTAAACCTCCGGCTGGGGATGGTGGTGGGGCGGATAGGAAGACCACTTTCCGGGGAAGTTCAGCACTTCGCCCAGCACCATATTGGAATACGGCGCGTTGTCGTAGTCAAAGAAGGTCTTGATCTCCCGGCGCATACAGCCCATCAGCTCGCCGTTGGCTCCCGCGTGCTGGGTCTGTACGGTTTCCGGGGTGTAGAGCACCGCGGGGAAGGGGTTGAGATTGACGGTTTTCTGAATGTACAGCTCGCTGGGCTCCCGGGCGGTGAGGGTAATGCGGGTGCCGCAGCCGGCGTGGAGGCAGTAGGCTTCATAGTGGAAGCAGTCAGGGCGGCTGGCCAGGACGCTGCTGCCGTCCCAGGCGAAGGTGACCTTGCCGGCAAACAGCAGCACTGCCGTCTCCTTCCGGGGCTCGTGGATGACGAATTCGTCGCCCGGCTCCATCCGCAGCAGACCCACATCCATCCGGGTACCCAGATCGTCGGTTTCCGCGTCGATATAGACGTTGTAGCCCCGGGTAAGCTGTCCGTTTTTGTCGAGATAAGTCATAGCGCGTATCTCCCCCCGGCGGCTTACAGCCCGGTGTGGCGGCGGATATAGTCTCTGGCCTTCATGGCATACGCCAGCGGATCCGCCTTGGCGGGATCCTGCTCCGCCTCAACCAGCAGCCAGCCCTGATATCCGGCATCGGAAAGGACCTGGAACACGGGGTCGAAGTCCACGTCGCCGTCGCCGGGGACGGTGAACGCGCCGTTGCGGACGGCCTGGAGGAAGCTCCAGTTCTGCTCCCGAACCTGCCTGACCACGCTCAGGCGCATATCCTTCAGATGGACGTGACCCACCCGATCCACATACTTCTTCAGCATGGCCAGAGGATCCTCGCCGGCGAAGGTGAAGTGGCCGGTGTCGTAGCACAGGAAAACATACCGGGGATCGGTATTGGCCATCATCCGGTCGGTTTCCTCGCTGGTCTGAACCACCGTACCCATGTGGTGGTGGTAGCACAGCTGAAAGCCCCGATCCGCGGCAATCTTGCCCAGACGGTTCAGTCCGTCGCAGAAACGATCCCACTCCGCGTCGTCCATGACGTGCTTATGGGCTCCGGTGAGGACGGGAGTGTCCATCTGACCCTGGATCGAGTAGCTCTGCTCACTGACATTGATCCGGTCGGCGCCTACGGCGGCCAGGAAATCCAGATTGGCGATAAAGTCCTGCTCCTCCTCCCGGAAGGGGCGGGTCAGCAGGAAAGAGGAATACCAGCGGCTGGCAATCCGCATTCCCCGCAGATCCAGAGCGGCCTTCAGCTCGGTGGGATCCTTGGGATACTTGTTGCCGATTTCGCAGCCGGTAAAGCCTGCCAGCGCCATTTCGCTGACGGTCTGGCGGAAGGTGTTCTCCGCGCCCAGTTCCGGCATATCATCGTTGCACCAGCCAATGGGTGCGATACCGAGTTTCACACATTTTGTATCCAGCATATCAATTCAGCCTTTCTTTCAGATTCGGGCAACGCCGGTTCTCCGTGCGGCCTCTGCCACGGCCTTGGCCACGGCGGGGCCGACTCTGGGATCGAAAGCCTTGGGGATGATGTAATCCTCGCAAAGCTCCTCGTCGGGAATCAGGCCGGCCAGAGCCTCGGAAGCGGCGACCTTCATTTCCTCGTTGATTTCGGAGGCACGCACATCGAAGGCGCCCCGGAAAATGCCGGGGAAGGCCAGCACGTTGTTGATTTGGTTGGGGAAATCGGAGCGGCCGGTGGAAATGATCCGCGCGCCGCCCGCCTTGGCGTCATCCGGGAAAATCTCGGGGGTGGGATTGGCGCAGGCGAAGATGATGGCGTCCCGGTTCATGGTGGAGACCATTTCCTTGGTGACCATGCCGGGCGCGGACACGCCGATAAACACGTCGGCGCCCACCAGCATATCCGCCAGAGAGCCGGTTCTCTTCTCCAGATTGGTGACCTGAGCCATCTCTTCCTTGATCCAGTTCAGGCCGTCCCGCCCGGCGTAGATGGCGCCCTTCCGGTCGCACATGGTGACATTCCGGAAACCGGCGCTCAGCAGCAGCTTGACAATGGCGATGGCGGCGGCGCCCGCGCCGGAGGTGACGATCTTCACGTCCTCCTTCTTCTTGCCAACCACCTTCAGGGCGTTGGTCAGACCGGCCAGGGTGATGACGGCGGTGCCGTGCTGGTCGTCGTGGAAGATGGGGATGTCGCACTTTTCCTTCAGCTTCCGCTCGATCTCGAAGCACCGGGGCGCGGAAATATCCTCCAGATTGATGCCGCCGAAGGAGCCGGAAATCAGGTACACGGCGTTGACGAATTCGTCCACATCCTTGGTCTTGACGCACAGGGGAAAGGCGTCCACATCGGCAAAGGCCTTGAACAGGGCGCATTTGCCCTCCATGACGGGCATACTGGCCTCGGGTCCGATGTCGCCCAGACCCAGCACGGCGGTGCCGTCGGTGATGACGGCGCACAGGTTGTGCCGCCGGGTCAGCTCGTAGGATTTGTTGATATCCTTCTGAATCTCCAGGCAGGGCTGCGCGACGCCGGGGGTATAGGCCAGGGACAGGTCATCCTTGGTGGCTACCGGCACCTTTGCCACTACCTCGATTTTGCCCTTCCACTCACCGTGGAGGCGCAGGGACTCTTTTGCGTAATCCATAAAAAACTCCTTTCACGGTGCGATGGGAAGTGTGGCTCCGCCGAAGGGCATCGCGATCACCGTCGCATCCGGTCCGTATTTTCCGATGGCTTCGTCGAAGGCCGCCTGCGCGGAGGGCTGAGGATTCAGGAAAATGCTCCGCACGAAATCGTCGTCCATTTCGGAGACCATGTCGATCCGGGCATTTTCCAGCACCATGCCGATGGCGGCGGCTTTGTGACCGCCCAGCTCAAATTCCCGTCCGATCCGCTCCACCATGGAGTGGGCGGTAGGGGCGCCGGTCAGCCACTGCTCGAATTTGGCGCTGCCCAGTCCTTCGGGGCAAGCGCCGATCAGAATGATGGTGCCGCCTTTTTTCACCGCGTGTTTGGCGTTGTCCAGAGCCTTCTGGGTCTGGTACAGGTTGGCGTCCTTGGGAGCGCCGCCCTGAGACACGATGACGATATCCGCCCGCCGGGGAATATCCTTGCGGTACATCCGATCCAGATAGGCGCAGCCTTCCCGGTGGGCCTTGGTGACGTCGCCCGCCACGGCGAACACAATGTGCTTATGCTCATCCAGCACCGCGTTGACGATGAAGTCGATGCCGCAGATGGCGCCGGCCTCCTCGATATCCTCCCGGATGGGATTGCCCTCCAGCTTGCCGGCACGGGCATCCTCCGACACCATCATCCGGTGGTTGGCCTGGATGGCCGCCGGGGTGGAAACGCCGGGCATGATGGCCTTGGCGCCGCCGGAATACCCGGCGAAATAATGAAATTCAATGTTGCCCAGACAGATCCGGAAATCCGCCTGTGCCACCGTCCGGGTGATATCCACCGGCGTTCCGGCCCGGGTGGTTCCCATATGGACGCAGTCATCCGGGTCGGAATCCACGCAGGAGACCTCCTCATAACAGCGATCCCCCACCAGGCGGCGTTTTTCTTCCTCCGTATGATGGCGATGGGAGCCCAGCGCGAACACCACCGTAATATCTTCCTTCCGGACGCCGGCGGCGTACAGCTCATCCAGCACGGAGGGCAGCACGTCGAAGCTGGGCAGCGGTCTGGAGATGTCGCTGGTGATGATGGCGACCTTCTGACCGGGCTTTGCCAGATCCCGCAGCCGCTCCGTTCCGATGGGATGATCCAGGGCGTAGCGAACCGCTTCCGCGCCCCGCCGCGCATGGGTCATGGGATTGGACATCAGAACGCCCAGCAGATTCTTTTCCGGGACCTCCACCCGCTGGACGCCGGTACCGTAGCCAAATTCCAGTTCCATGCTTATCCGCGCTTTCTGGCCAGAACGGCGTGAACCTGATGAATGATATGCTCGGCGGTGAGGCCGAAGCGTTTCTGCAGATAATCCTGGGGGCCCACCTCACCGAATTCGTCCTCCACGGCCACGCAGCAGGCCGGGACGGGGCAGCGTTCGGCGAGAACCTGATTGACGGCGTCAAACAATCCGCCGTTGCGGTTGTGGTTTTCCGCCACCACCACGGCGCCGGTCTTTCTTGCCCAGGCTTCCACGGCATCGGCGTCCAGAGGCTTGATGGTAAACAGATCCACCACGGCGGCGCGGATGCCTTCGGCCTCCAGCGCGGCGGCGGCCTGCAGAGCCTCATGCACCATGATGCCCGCGGCGAAAATCACCGCGTCGCCGCCTTCCCGCAGGGTCACGGCCTTGCCGATGGGAAGATGGCTTCCCTCCTCATAGACCTTGGCGTACTGCTTCCGGCCCACCCGGATGTACTTGATGCCGGGACGATCCACGCACTGCTCCAGCACGCTGATGAGCATGGTGGGATCCGTCACGTCGATGACGGTGGAGCCGGGCAGCGCCCGGTAAAGAGCCACGTCCTCAAAGGGCATATGGGTGCCGCCGTTGAGGGTGGCGGTGACGCCGGGATCCGTTCCGATAACGGTAATGCTGTTTTTGGCATAGCCGCCGCTGAGGAATATCTGGTCATAGCAGCGCCGGGAGGCAAAGGGGCCGAAGGTATGGACGATGGGCTTGAATCCCACGGCAGCCAGGCCGCCGGCCACGCCGATCATATTGGCTTCGGCGATGCCGCAGTTGATGGCCCGCTCCGGGCATTCCTTGGCCCATTTGGCGGTGCCGATGCAGTTCATCAGATCCGCGTCCAGATAAATCACATCCGGATCCTGAGCTGCCAGACGGGGGATGGTTTCTCCCAGTACGTTTTTGCACAGGCGGGGATCCTTTTCTCCGGTATAGACAATTTTCATGGTTCAGCCCTCCAATGCGTGCAGCTGTTCCGTCAGTTCGGCAGTCCAGCGCTGGAACTGCTGGTCATTGACGGTCATGCTGTGATTCATGGCGGTATTGGCGACCTCGGGGATGCCCGCGCCCTTGACGGTGTCCAGAATGATGGCATAGGGCTTGTCGCCGCCCTCCCGGGTGCGCTCCAGCGCCCGGGCAAGCTGCTCCACGTCGCCGCCGTCCACCCGAACCGTATCGAAGCCGAAGGCCTCGAATTTGGCCGTATAGTCGCCCATGGGCAGCACGTCGTTGGTGTAGCCGTCCAGCTGGCGCTTGTTCCAGTCCAGCAGCACCACCAGATTCGACAGCTTCTTGGCCGCGGCGAAGGAAAACGCCTCCCAAACCTGACCTTCGTTGCTCTCTCCGTCGCCGACGATGAGGAAGGTGCGGCTGGGACGTCCCTTCAGCCGGTCACCCAGCGCCATACCCACGGCCAGAGAGGTGCCCTGACCCAGAGAGCCGGTGGTCATGTCCACGCCGGGGGTCTTGTTCCGGTCGCAGTGGCTGGGCAGACGGGTGCCCGGCCGGTTCAGGGTGTGCAGCTCCTCATAGGGGAAGTATCCCTTCAGCGCCAGGGTGCTGTAGACCGCTGGGCCCGCATGACCCTTGGAGCAGACCAGCTTATCCCGCTCCGGCCAGGCCGGATTGGCGGGGTCGATCCGCATTTCCCGGCCGTAGAGCACCGCCAGCACATCCGAGATGCTCATGGCGCCCCCCAGATGTCCGGAGCCCAGACTGTGGATGGCTTCCAGCGCGCCCAGGCGAATACGCAGGGCAAAGGCTTTCAGTTCCTTCGTGTTGATTTCGTCCATGCTTTTCACCTCATTTTCGGCTCGGATACCTCTGCGCCGTGGCGCAGCGCCCTGACCACCGGCAGCTCCTCGCCCGTGAGGAACCGGATCAGGGCACCGCCGCCGGTGCAGATATATCCCATTTTGTCAGTCAGCTTGTATTTCTCGGTGGCGGTGATGCTGTCGCCGCCGCCCAGAACGGTAAAGCCCTGGGTATCCGCCAGCGCCTGCCAGACCTGACGGGTGCCGTACTCGCTGGGCTCCTGCTCAAACACGCCCATGGGGCCGTTGACGAACACCGTTTTCGCCGAGAGGATTGCCTCCCGGTATCTTTCGGCAGTCCGATGGCCGATGTCCACGGCGGTGATGTCATCCGGCACCTGGGGAACCGGACTCTCGCAGCGCTGATTGTCCTTCACCCAGGCCAGATCCTCCGGCAGGCAGATCCGTCTGCCGAACTGGGCATAAAGCTCCTTGGCTCTCTCAATATACTCGCCGTAGTTGGATTTCAGAATAAAGTCCAGACTGCCCTGACCGATGGGGCGGCCCAGCGCCGTCAGGAAGATGTTGGCCACCAGGCCTCCGGTGAGAACCTGATCCGCCACTCCCCGCGCCAGCACCGTGTTCATCATCAGGAAGGCATCGGAGATCTTGGCGCCGCCCAGGACAAACACGCAGGGGCGGTCGGGCGCCTCCATGACCTGGGAAACGGTGCAGAATTCCTTCTCGAAGAGCCGGCCCATATAGGACGGCAGCACCTGCTCAAAGCCGCACAGGCTGGGCTGATCCCGATGGGCGGCGGCGAAGGCGTCGCACACATACAGGTCGGCCAGAGGTGCCAGCTTGGTGACCAGCTGGGTCTGCGCCTGCTGCTCATGGGACAGCCGCAGCTTCATCTCAAACAGGGTCTGCTCCTCGGCCACAAAGCGGACATTGTCCAGCAGCAGGATCTGTCCGTCCTTCAGGGTACGGATCCGGTCCCGGGCCGCGGGGCCGCACACATCGTCGATCCACCGGACTTCCCGTTCCAGCAGCCGGCTGAGAACCGCCGCGTGGGGCTTGGTGGTGTAGTAGTTTTTGTACTCAATGTCGCTGCCCTGATGGGCCAGAAGCACCACCTTGGCGCCCTTGTCGCTGAGTTCCCGGATAGTCGGGACGCAGGCTTGGATACGGTTGATGCTCTTGAGCGTACCGCTGACCCGGTCTACCGGCTGGTTGATGTCCACCCGGCACAGGACGGTTTTTCCCTGAACGGAAGCATCGTCCAGCGTTTTGATCCCGAAGCGCATGGAATCCCTCTCTTTCTTACTTAAAGCGGCCGATCTTCAGATACTTGTTGGTTTCGGCAGTGCCTTCCTCCCGGGTCATCTGCATCTTCATGGCGGCGCGGATGGCGTCGATGGTCTCGGGAATGGTCACGCTCTCCTGGGGGATGTTGATGGCATACATGATGTCGTTGCCGCTCTCCACGATGGAGTCCGCCCACAGGCCGATCTCGTACATATCGCCCCGGCGGTTGCCCAGGTCACGGGCGTACTTGAACAGGCTGGCGTTGCCCTTGAAGCCCTCATCGATGGTGACCACCCGGATCCGGGGATGCGCCTGGAAGGCCTCCAGCGCCATTTCTCTGGTGATCTTCCTGCCGTCCCTGGCTGTGGCCAGCACGGTGATGATATGGCCGTGGGTCACGGGGGTATGTACCAGGATGCCGGTGGCGTTCACATGGGGCATGATGGTCATCAGATCCACCGCCTGATGGGTGGGAGCCTTCTCCATCTGCAGCGCGTTGGTCAGGCCGCGGTGATAGTCGCCGGGGTCGGCCACACGGCGGATGATGGTGATGGCAACCTTCTCGATGCCGTAGGCACGATCCAGGCAGTCCACGGTGCGGATGAGACCCGTGGTGTTGCAGGAGGTCAGCTTCAGGTAGTCGGCGCCCAGGCCCTTTTCGTAGTTGGCATAGCCGTGGAAGAACACGTCGGCAACGCTGTTCTTCTCGCCGCCCTGGAAGATGGCCTTTACGCCGTACTTGTCATAGTAGTTTTCCTTGTTCTTGGCGCCCACGCCGCCGGGAGCGGAGTCCAGCATGATGTCCACATTCCTGCACAGCTCCTCGAAGGTGCCGGCAACGGGGATGCCCTTGGCCTCGAAGGCCGCCGGATCGGCGCCGTCCACCAGGTAGAGGTTGTACTTGACGCCGTTGGCGCCGATCATGTCGTTCTCCCGCAGGGCCTGGATGGACAGGGTCGGAGCCAGATCCGCGATACCGACCAGTTCCATATCCCCCTGCATCGCAACGCCGTCAGCCAGACGCTGTCCGATGGTGCCGTAGCCGGCTACACCAACTCTGATTTTTGCCATTATGATTTCCTCCAATTTCAATTTTTTTCATTTAATTTAGCGCAAACGTATCCTTAGTAGGATTGTAGCACCTTCGCACAACTCTGTCAATTCCCATTTATAATTTTCAGGAAAATGCGTGCAATATTCATAAAATACCGGCATTAAATTCTTCAGAGATTGACAAACAGCGAATCGGATGCTATACTGATTTCGGAAATATTTGCGAAAGTTTGCGCTGTTTCACGCAAGATTCCAACTCCGGAACGATTCACAAAAGGAAGAAGGGGAACGTATGTATAAAGTCGAAACGCATCTGCACACCACTTACGTCAGCAGATGCGGCAAGCTGGACGCCCAGGCTCTGATTCAGGGCTACAAGGCCGCCGGCTACAGCGCCATCATGGTAACGGATCACTACAACCGCATCACCTTTGATTATCTGGGAATCAGCACCACCGCCCCCGGGGACAAGATCGGGCCCTTCCTGGAGGGTTACCGGAAAATGGCGGAAGCGGGCGAACGGGAAGGCATCCGGGTCTTCAAGGGCGCGGAGCTTCGCTTTGACGAAAGCGGAAACGACTACCTGCTCTACGGCTTCGCGGATGATCTGCTGGCGGATCCGGAGGCGATTTTCCGCATGGGCATCGCCAGCTTTTCCGCCTACGCCAGAAGTCAGGGCGCGCTGATTATCCAGGCTCATCCCTACCGCAAGACCTGCACTCCCGCCATCGCCTGCTATCTGGACGGCGTGGAGGTTCGCAACCGGAACCCCAGGCACGAAAATCACAACGATATGGCGGAGGCTTACGCCCGGCAGTTCGGTCTGCTGGAGCTGGGCGGCTCCGACTGCCACAGGACGGAGGACATCGCGGCCTCCGGCATCCTGACCTATGATCTGCCCGAAGATTCCTTTGCCATGGCCCGGGTAATCCGCTCCCGCAGATATACCCTGCTGTAAGCATCGCGGTGTCTGAAAACCGAAAACGGTATGAGGGAACCCCTCATACCGTTTTTTTACAGTCGGATCTATCGTTCTTCCCGGAAGTAGGATTTGCCCAGACTCTCGGGGGGCTGATCCTCACGCTTGTTGCGCATACTGGTGATGACCAGGACAATGATGGTGACCACATAAGGAAGCATCTTGTACAGCTCCTTGATGGACAGGCTCCCCGACGGCAGGAACAGGTAGAGGATATACAGGCCGCCGAAAAGCATACTGGCCAGGATCCCCACATTGGGACGCCAGATGGTAAAGATCACCAGCGCGATTGCCAGCCAGCCCCGGTCGCCGAAAGCGTTGTTTGACCACACGCCGCAGGCGTAGTCCATCACATAATACAGGCCGCCCAGGCCGGCGATCATGCTGCCGATGATGGTCGCCGCGTATTTATAGCGGCTGATGTTGATGCCGGCAGCGTCGGCCGTGGCAGGACTCTCGCCCACAGCCCGCAGATGCAGGCCGGTGCGGGTGCGCTTCAGGATGTAGGACGCGATCAGCGCAATGGCGATGGCCAGGTATGCCAGGAAGCCATAGGGCAGGAAGATCTTGCCGAACCAGCCCAGCTTGTCGGCAAAGGGCAGGGACGCGCTGAAGTAGCTGCTGGTGGCGGACAGGGCGATGTTGGGCACTTCGCTGCCGGTGAGCTTAATCAGAGAGCCGCCGAAGAAGTTGCCGAAGCCCACGCCGAAGGTGGTCATGGCCAGACCGGTGACATTCTGATTTGCCCGGAGGGAGACCGTCAGGAAGCAATACAGCAGACCCATCAAGCCGGAGCCCAGCAGGCAGCAGAGCATGGGGATCAGAACCGCCAGGAAGCCGTTCATGGCGGCGGCGTGCTGCTCGTAAAAGAACGCGCCTATCACGCCGCAGATACCGCCCACATACATGATGCCCGGGATACCCAGGTTCAGATTGCCGCTTTTTTCGGTAATGGTTTCACCGGTGGAGCCGTAGAGCAGCGGAATACTCTGCATCACGGCTCTGGGAATGAAGGTTACGAAGTCAAACATACGCTCAGCCCTCCTCCTTCTTCACGGTTTTGCGGAACGAGAGTTTATATTGAATGAAGAACTCGCAGCCGATGATGAAGAACAGGATAATGCCGGCCAGAATGTCGCCGAAGGAGTGATTCAAGCCGAAATCCGTGGAGATCTGATTGGCGCCCCGGTCGAGGAATACCAGCAGGAAGCTGGTGAACACCATGGTCAGGGGGTTGAACTTGGCAAGCCAGGATACCATAACGGCGGTGAAGCCCAGGCCGCCGGCCACCGTGGTGGTGATGGTGTGGTTGATGCCGCCCACCAGCAGCAGCCCAGCCAGACCGCAGATCGCACCGGAGAGCACCATGGTGCGGATGATGACCTTTTTCACCTTGATACCCACATAACGGGCCGTGCGCTCGCTTTCGCCCACCACGGCAATCTCGTAGCCGTGCTTGGAGCGGCTCAGGTAGAAGTACATGAACACCGTGACCAGCGCCACCACCAGAATGGACAGCAGGTATTTGTTGCCCCCGATCTGGGGCAGCCAGCCGGCTTCGGTTTTCTGATTGATGATGCCGATCTGACCGGCGCCCTTGGGAACCTCCCAGACAATCACGAAAAACGCCACCAACTGGGTCGCCACATAGTTCATCATCAGGGTGAACAGGGTCTCGTTGGTATTCCACTTGGCCTTGAAGAAGGCGGGAATCGCCGCCCAGATGGCGCCCGCGGCGCAGCTGGCGATCACGGTAATGAGGATCAGCAGCCAGTTGGGGATCTTGTCCCCCAGCAGGATCAGGCAGGCGGCATTGGCCAGACATCCCATCAGCACCTGACCCTCGGCGCCGATATTCCAGAAGCGCATCTTGAAGGCGGGCGTCACGGCCAGGGAAATGCACAGCAGAATCGCTATGTTCTGAAGCAGAATCCAGATCCGCCGCTGGGTGCCGAAGGCGCCTTCCAACATGGTAGCGTAGACGGCCAGCGGATTTTCGCCGGTCAGCAGGGTGGTGACGATGGCGCAGACCACCATTGCCAGCACAATGGCGCCTCCGCGGATGGCCCACCCGCCGTACCAGGGCAGCGCTTTCCGCTTGGAGATATGAAACAGCGGAACTCCGGTTTTCTTATGCATGACTGCCGTCACCTCCCAGCTTTGTCATCATCAGGCCCACCTGGCGCTTGTCGGTTTTGCGGCCGTCCACGATGCCGCTGACCTTGCCGCCGCAGAGCACCAGGATCCGGTCACACAGCTCCAGCAGCACGTCCAGATCCTCGCCGATATACACGACGGCAACGCCTCTGGCCTTCTGCTGGTTAATCAGGTCATAAATCATGTAGGAAGAGTTGATGTCCAGGCCCCGGACGGCGTAGGCCGTCAACAGCACCGTAGGCGCGGAGGAAATCTCACGTCCCACCAGCACCTTCTGCACGTTGCCGCCGGACAGGCGGCGGACAGGGGTGGAAACGCCGGGGGTATTGACCTCCAGATCCCGGACGACGCTTTCCGCCAGGTGCCTCGGCTCGGTGCGATTGGTAAAAAAGGATTTGCCCTTGCGGAAGGAACGGAGCATCATGTTGTCCGTCAGATCCATATTGCCCACCAGACCCATACCCAGGCGATCCTCGGGCACGAAGGACAGGGCCACGCCCATGGAGGCAATCTCCAGCGGATCCTTGCCGATGAGCTCCTCTTCGGTTCCGTCGTCCTCCAGATAGCAGACGCTGCCGGACTCCACCGGCTGCAGTCCCGCGATGGCCTCCAGGAGCTCCTTCTGCCCGCAGCCCGAGATGCCGGCCACGCCCAGAATTTCGCCACTGTTGGCGGTAAAGGACACATCGTCCAGCTTCAGGATTCCGTCGATGCTGCGAACCGTCAGATTTTTGACCTGAATCCGGGGCTTGGGATCCACGGGATCGGGGCGGTTGATATTCAGCGACACCGGGCGCCCCATCATCATGTTGGTCATTTCCTGTGCGTTGGTTTTCGCAGTGAGCATATCGCCCACGAACTGGCCGTGGCGCAGAATGGCCACCCGGTCGGACAGCTCCTCCACCTCGTGCATCTTGTGGGTGATGATGACGATGGCTTTGCCGGCGTCCCGCATATTCCGCAGAACGGCAAACAGCTTATCGGTCTCCTGAGGGGTCAGGACGGCGGTGGGCTCGTCCAGGATCAGGATATCCGCGCCCCGGTACAGCACCTTGACGATCTCCACGGTCTGCTTCTGGGAAACGGACATATTGTAGATCTTCTGCCAGGGATCCACGTCAAAGCCGTAGCGGTCGCAGATTTCTTTGACCTTCCCGGCCACGGCATCCAGATTCAGTCTGCCCGGCTCGTCCAGTCCCAGAATGATGTTTTCAGCCGCGGTCAGAACATCCACCAGCTTGAAATGCTGATGAATCATTCCGATGCCGTAGTCGAAGGCATCCTTGGGAGAGCGGATCACGGCCTCCCGGTCGTCGATGAAAATCTGGCCCTCATCGGGGAAATAGATGCCGGAGAGCATATTCATCAGGGTTGTCTTACCGCTGCCGTTCTCGCCCAGCAGAGCCAGGATCTCGCCTCTGTAAATATCCAGCCAGACCCGGTCATTGGCAAGGACGGTGCCGAAGGATTTTGAGATATTTCGCATTTTCACTGCGGCGGATTTCGTTTCCAAAGGATTCACTTCCCGTCATGGTTTTTTGTTCTGCCTGTATGGAAAAAGACAATACTGCAAAGGGCAGCGCAGCGCGGCGGCTGCGTTCCCCTTTGCAGCAGGCTCCGCGGGAGCCCCGAAGGGCTCCCACGGCGGGTTGCTCAGAACTTGGTGTCCAGCAGATTGATGCCGTCAACCTGAAGCTGGAAGTAGGGGGCGGAACGGTACTCGGACTCGTGGAAGTAGCCGTCGGAGACGACCTTGGTGTCCGGGGTGTAATCCGCGTCGGTGTCCACGTCGGCCATGAAGTTCTCATCCAGAGCCTTGCCCTCCACGGTGAAGGTGGAGATGTCGAACACATGGATCTTGCCGCTTTCCAGATCGGCCTTGACCTGGGCGATCTTCTCGGCGGTGCCGGCGGCAGCGGCCTTCTCGTTGATGTCGGTCAGCACAACGGAGCCGGTGGAGATGGTGCCGGACCAGTCAGCATCGATGGCCTTGTCGGAGGCGACGCAGTCGATGATGTACTCGAAGTAGGGCGTCCAGTCAATCCGGGAGGACACGATGAAGGTGTTGGGGCAGGCGGCGATGGTGGCGCCGTTGTAGGAGATGTTGGGAACACCCGCCAGCTCGCAGGCAGTGGGGGCGCCCATGGAGTCGGCGTGCTGGGAGATCAGCTTGCAGCCGTTTTTGATGAGCTTCTGCGCGCCTTCCTTTTCGGCGGTCTCATCGTACCAGGCACCGGTGAAGGTGACATCCATGGTCACGGTGGGGCAGACGGACTTGGCGCCCAGATAGAAGGCGGTGTAGCCGGAGATGACTTCCGCGTAGGTGAAGGCGCCCACATAGCCCATCTTGGCATCCTCGGCGGCGAATTTGCCGGCATCGATCATTTCGTTCAGCTTCAGGCCCGCGGCAACGCCGGCCAGGTAACGACCCTCGTAGATGGAAGCGAAGGCGTTGTGGAAGTTGGCCAGGTTCTCGGTGTGAGCCTTGGTGCCGGTGGCGTGGCAGAACTGGACTTTGGGGAACTCCTTGGCAGCCTGGATCAGGAAGTCCTCATGACCGAAGCTGTCGGCGAACACGATGGTGCAGCCCTCGTCCACCAGGTCGGCGGCAGCCTGATAGCACTCCTGACCCTCGGGAACGTTGGTCTTCAGAATGTACTCCACCTTCTTGTTGTCGCAGGCGGCCTTGGCAGCGTTCAGGAAGTTCAGGTCGTAGGTGGAGTTTTCATCGTGCAGGAAGATGAAGCCAACCTTCACCTTCCCGTCGCCGCTGTCGGGAGTCTTGGCGCAGCCGGCAAACACGGCCAGGCACAGAACCAGAACCAGAGCGATGGAAATAAGCTTTTTCATTTGTTTTCCTCCTTATTTTTCGGGTTTCTTTATAAAAAATGGTATTTGCTTACGAAATCATTGCCGGCGGAAGGTGATGGTGCCGTCGCCCATACTCTCGATAATGGCAAGGGACTCCACCCGCACGCCCCGGGCGCGCAGCCCGTCGCCGCCGCCCTGGAAGCCTTTTTCGATGGCCGTCGCTACGCCCACCAGATGGGCGCCGGCCTGACTCACCAGATCCATCAGGCCCTCCAGAGCCTTGCCGTTGGCCAGGAAATCATCCACCAGAAGCACATGGTCCTCCGGGCGCAGATAATCCTGACTGACCACAATGTGATAATCGGTATTGTAGCTGTAGGAATGCACCACGGAGGAGTAAATCTGCCCGTCCACGTTGCTGGACTTGTGTTTCTTGGCGAAGACCACGTTGACGCCCAACTCCATTCCCGCCGCCACGGCGATGGCAATGCCGGATGCCTCGATGGTCAGAATTTTGGTGACGCCGCAGCCGTCATACAGCCCCGCGATTTCCTTGCCGATCTCCCGGAGGAACCCGGTGTCGATGGACTGATTGAGAAAGCTGCCGACCTTCAGGATGTTGCCGGGGAGAACCTTGCCCTCGGCCAGGATCTTTTGCTCCATCAAAAGCATACCAACACACTCCTTAAAACAGAAAAAAGCAGACAATGACTGTCTGCTTGCCGAAAAACCCGCCCCTGGGGCAGCGGAGATAACTCAACCAATAGTCATGACTTAGGCGTCATGGTAGAAACTTTCGGGCCATACATCCGAGATTATATCGGCAAGTCTGTATTTTTTCTTTATCGTAATTCAAAGGGAGTCTTTTGTCAATAACGATAAATTTTTTGTGATGATTTTTGTCGAAAGGACAAAAACAGCCGCCAAAAAAGGCTGTTTTTCCGTCGTTTCCCCACAGATACCCCTCAAACCGCGAATCCTTTGAAAACCACCCCGCCGGAGAACCGGGCCGGGCCGGACCGCACCGCCGGATCCCGGGCGGAGGCAGCCCCCGGATCGGAAGCGATATCCGGCAAAAACGCATCCGCCGGTTTCTGCCGGCGGATGCGTTTTGTGTTTCTCCGATGGAGACGGTTCGCGAGGTTACACCTCTTCCGCTCTTTCCATGGCGAGCCGGAAGTCCCTGGTGTCGGTGAAGATTTCGTGCTTGTAGGGGTTCTTCTTCTGCGCGACTGCCCGCTTCACGACCAGCGCCAGAACCAACGCGTTGATGGCCAGGGACACAATGGAAATCACGCCCTGGGGCACGGGATTGACCAGCGTGGGTCGAACGGCGGCATTCATCACGCCGTCCGCATAGAGAACGGGGATGGTCGTGAACACACTGGCATCCTGGAACAGCGGGAACACCTGGGCGAACATGCACCACAGCGCCAGGGTGTTGGCCCGGTTCTGGATCCAGCCGCCC
>JAQXIT010000032.1 GCA_029007925.1 Bacillota bacterium
TTCAGATAAATCTCCCGCAGGGCCCGCTCGGAGACCCGGGAATCGCTGCCGCAGCGGTTGGTCTCCTTGTTGTTGCAGCAGAAATGCTTGACGCAGGCGGAAATGTTCTGGGACTGGATGCCCCGCACCATGGCGGAGGCCAGCTTGCCGGCCACCAGCGGATCCTCCGAATAATACTCGAAATTCCGTCCGCACAGCGGACTTCTGTGGATATTGACGGCAGGAGTCAGCCACATGCCGATGTTGTTTTCCCTGACCTCCTGTGCCGCGGCTGCTCCCACCTGATAAAGGATCTCCGGATCCCAGGTGCAGGCAAGCAGGGTCGCCACCGGCCAGGCTGTGGTTTTCACGCCCCGGTCTCGAGCAATCCGCAGTCCGGCAGGGCCGTCGGCGGTCATCACGGCGGGGATGCCCAGATAGTCCAGTCCGCCGACACCCCGGGTATCCGCCACGCCCCGGTTGGGGATGCCGCCGAGAAGGGTAATCAGTTCATCATCCGTCAGGCTGTCCAGGAACGCGTCCATGGGAATCTTGCCGGAGGCCACCTTCTCAAAGGAAAGCCGTCCCTCCGGGGTATTGGTGCCCATCGTATCCGGCAGAATGTGTTCCGCCTCCCAGTGAGGCTTCTCCGGCCAACCGGTGGTGTCGTACAGAGCAGGGTATTCCCTGGTTTCCAGTTCCTCGTAGCTGCCGTCGGCTCTCAGCCGCCGGGGGAGTTTCACGGGAACGCAGCGGTTTTGAAGCTGCTCCGTGATCCGTTCTTCTGCATTGACGAAATGAGCCACTTCTTCCAGCGAGCGGATACAGTTGCCGGCGAAGATAGTATAGGCACCTTCCGGCAGCACATAAGCGGCTCTTTTCTCATCATAAGCCGCCAAATCTGCGGTGGGGAAGGTCAGCGTTACCTCCTGCGCTTCCCCCGGTGCCAGCAGTTTGGTCTTTTGGAACGCCCGCAGCTCCAGTCTGGGCATCTCCAGCCGGCACTTGGGGGCGGAAGAATAGACCTGAACCACTTCCCTGCCCGCCGCGCTGCCGGTATTCGTCACCCGGACGGTGACAGAGATCTTCTCCTCGTTAGCCTCGGAGGACAGCGGTTCCAGAGCGAAGGTGGTGTAGGACAGACCGAAGCCAAAGGGGTAATTGACCTTCTCCGCCGCGCCGGGAATGGTTTCAAAATACCGGTAGCCCACGAAAATATCGTCGGTATAGCAGACATAATCCTCCGACTCGTTGAAATTATAAGAGGAGGGATAGTCGTCAAAGGTCGCCGCGAAGGTATCCGTCAGCTTGCCGGAAGGGTTCACGTCGCCGCAGAGGATGTCCGCCTCCGCCATGGCGCCCTCCATACCGCCCTGCCATGCCAGCAGCACGGCTCCGATTTTGGGGTTGCGGACGAACCAGGAGGTGTCCACCATGCCGCCCACGTTCAGAACCACCACGATCCGGTCAAAGCGGGCGCTGACATCCGCGACCATCTTCTGCTCCTCCGGGGACAGGTAGAAATCGCCGTCCCCCGGCTCACCTTTCCGATCCCAGCCTTCTGCGGAAAACCGGCAGATGCTGATGATGGCGGTGTCGCAGACCGCCGCGGCCTGGGCCAAAAGCGCCTCCGGGGTCTCCGGCTCCACGGTGAAGCCCGGCTTTTTCCCCGCTTCCCGCTGCCCGGCCACATTCTCCCGGTAGAATTCATGGAGCGGAGCGAAAATCTCCGCTTTGCCTTCCGCAGCCTTTTCCTCCATCCCGTCGCAGAGATTGCGGACATAGGCAACCGTCACATCGCCGCTGCCGCCGCCGCCTTTCACATAGTCCGCGGACGCTTTGCCGAGGAGAGCAACCCTGCTCCCCTTTTTCAGGGGCAGCAGCTGGTTTTCATTTTTCAGCAGCACCATGCCCTCCGCTGCCGCACGCCTTGACAGCCGGATATGCTCCCGGCAGCCCGTGACGATTCGTCCGTCCTCGCCCAGAGGCAGCACCGGCAGATACTGAAATCGTTGCCATTTCCCCACGACTTGCTATCCTTCCTTCACAAAGTGCAGCAGCACGCTGTTATAATCGCCCCAGAGCATATCCTGCAGGTAGCCCGCGTTCATCAGCATCTCCCCCGAGAAAACCCGATCCGTCCCTTCCAGACGGTACTTTGCCTTGGGCTCCAGCCCCTCCAGAAGCAGCCGCACGGGCTTGCGGACGCTTTCAAACCGCACCTGTACATAGGTCAGCAGGAACTCCTTTCCGTCCGCGCTGACTACCTGCCAGCAGTCGTACATTCCGTTCTCCCGGAAGGAGGCGATGCGGTAATAACTGCCTTCCCGGTTGATTTCGTTGTATTTGTGATATTCCCGGTTCAGCGCGGCAGCCTGATCTTTCTCCTCCCGGGTCAGCCTGGTCACATCCAATTCGTAACCGAAGGTGCCCGCCAGCGCCACATTGCTCCGGGTGGTAAAGGGTGTGACCCGCCCCACCGTATGGTTGGGGCAGACGCAGACGTGGGCGCCCATGGTACTTAAGGGGTACACCAGCGCCGTCCCCTCCTGAATCAGCAGCCGCTGTACCGGATCCATATTGTCGGAGGTCCAGATCTGGGGGCTGTAATACAGCATACCGGCGTCAAACCGTCCGCCGCCTCCGGTGCAGTTTTCCAGCAGCAGGTCGGGGAAATCCCGAATGAGCCGCTCCTGCATCCGGTACAGCGCCAGCACATACCGATGGAAGAACTCTCCCATATGCTCGCTGTCCAGACAGGCACTGCCGATGTCCGTCAGGCTCCGGTTCATGTCCCATTTCACATAGGCAATGTTGGCGCTGCGCAGAATCCGGGTCATGCTGTCATAGACATGATCCACCACCTCCTGGCGGGTGATATCCAGCACATACTGATGGCGCCCCATGGTGATCTCCCGTCCCGGCACCTGAATGGCCCAGTCCGGATGGGCCCGGTACAGCTCCGAATCCGGGGACACCATCTCCGGCTCGAACCAGATGCCGAACTGCATTCCCTCGGCGTTCACCCGCTCTACCAGCGACTTGAGGCCGCCCCGGAGCTTGCTCTCATTGACGAACCAGTCGCCAAGGCCGCTTTCGTCGCCGTCCCGCTTGCCGAACCAGCCGTCGTCCATGACCAGCATCTCGATGCCCAGCTTCTTCGCCTCCCGGGCGATGGCCACCAGCTTATCGTCGTCAAAGTCGAAATAGGTGGCTTCCCAGTTGTTGATGAGAATGGGCCGCTTGCGGTGCAGGTATTTGCTGCGGATCAGATGGTTGCGGAACAGGTCGTGGAAGCACCGGGTCATGGGGCCGATGCCGGAGGCCGAATAGACCAGCACCGCCTCGGGCGTTTCAAAGCGTCCGCCGGGCTCCAGAACCCAGGTGAAGCCCTCCGGGTGGATGCCCAGCGTCAGCCGGACGGTGTCCTGCTGGTTTACCTCGGCCTCTGCGAGAAAATTGCCGGAATAGATCAGATTCATGCCGTAGACGTCGCCCTGCTTCTGGTTCGCTCCCTTCCCGGTCATCATCAGGAAGGGCTGGGCTTCGTGGCTGGTCTTGCCGCAGACGGAGCCCACGGAGAATTTTC
>JAQXIT010000033.1 GCA_029007925.1 Bacillota bacterium
GGCAAAACCGCCGTCATTGCCGGCGGCACCGGGCTGTATCTGGATTCTCTGATCCGTGGCGGCGATTTTGCCCCCTATCCCGCCACCGGAATGCGGGAAAAGCTGGAAGCCCAGGCGGACGCCGAGGGCATGGAGGCCATGCTGGAATGGCTGCGCCGGGTGGATCCGGATTCCGCCGCCCGGCTTCATCCTGCCGACCGGAAGCGGATTCTCCGGGCGCTGGAGGTCTACTGCGAGACCGGCGAAACCATAACCGCCCACAACCGCAGAACCCAGTCCGTCCCGCCCCGGTACTCCCCCCTCTGGCTGGGGCTGGATTTCCCCCGGCGTGAAGATCTGTACCGCCGCATCGACCGGCGGGTGGACATCATGCTGGAACAGGGGCTTCTGGAGGAAATTCAAGCCCTGCTGGCTTCCGGAATTCCGGAAAAAGCCACCGCTCTGCAGGCCATCGGCTACAAGGAATTTGTGGATGCTCTGGAAGGACGGGGCACCATCGGGGAAGCCGCGGCCGCCGTGAAGCAGGCTTCCCGCCGCTACGCCAAGCGGCAGCTCACCTGGTTCCGCCGGAATCCCGCCATCCACTGGATCCTTCGCCGGCCCGGCGACGGTTTGGCGGAAATTCTTCCGGCCGCCCGACAGGTTCTTCAAGAAAACGACAACTGAAAAATGCTAAGATATGTGTATCCCAAAGAAAGAAGGTATACATATGTCAGACCCCATCAATTTTCAGGAGGCCATTCTGAAAGAGGTACGCCGGGACAAGGTTCCGGTTACGCTGTTTCTCATGAACGGCTTTCAGCTCCGTGGGATTATTACCGGTTACGACAGCTTTGTGGTGGTGCTGGTATCGGATGGCAAGCAGCAGATGATCTACAAGCACGCCATCTCCACTCTGGCACCCATGAAGCCCCTGAAAGCCGCGTCTCCCACCCCATAAAACGCGGCACAAAGGCGACGGAGTCAAACCCGTCGCCTTTGTGCGTCAAAATACCGAGGTGTTATCATGTCCATTGCCGAAAACATAGCCGCCGTCCGGGCGAACATGACCGCTGCGGCCATTGCCGCCGGGCGGGATCCCGCCGAAATCCGCCTGTGCGCCGCCACCAAAATGAACGATTCGGAAGCCGTCCGGGAAGCCATCCGCTGCGGCGTTGACTGCTGCGGGGAAAACCGGGTGCAGGAGCTCACCGCCAAGCTGGCCGAACACGCCTACGAAGGCGCTCCCGTCCACTTCATCGGCCACCTGCAGACCAACAAGGTCAGGCAGGTTGTGGGCCGGGTGGCGCTGATCCAGAGCGTGGACAGCCTGCGGCTTCTGGAAGCCATTCAGGCCGAAGCCCTCCGGCAGGGCATCCGGCAGGACATTCTGCTGGAAATCAACATCGGCCGGGAAGCCAGCAAGAGCGGCTTTCTGCCGGAGGAGTTGGCTCCGATTCTGGAGAAAATCCCGGATTTCCCCAATCTTCGGGTCCGGGGACTCATGGCCATCCCCCCCATCTGCCAAAATCCGGGGGCAAATGGCAAATTTTTTCAAGAAATGTACAACCTTTCTGTTGACATAACGGCAAAAAAAAGCGATAATGTATCCGTGGATATTCTGTCCATGGGAATGTCTGATGATTACGCGGACGCGATTCGCTGGGGCAGCACCATGATCCGGGTGGGCACCGCGATATTCGGCCCGCGAAGCTACGCCAAGCCTCATCAGCAATGATGTGAAAGATACAGGAGGATAAATGTCATGAGTTTTTGGGACAATGTCAAAAAGTTCGCACAGCCTTATGCCGACGATGAGTACGATGAGTACGACGACGAGGAAGGCACCGAGGGCTACGAGGAAGAGCCCGAAGAGCGCCCCGCCCGCGGCTCCCGCCGCAGCTCCGTTTTCAGCGCGCCTGCGGAAGAGCCCGCCGCGAAGCCCGCGTCCGCCCCTGCCGGCAGTACCGGCTTCAGCGGTCAGGTAGTCAGCCTGAGCAACCGTCAGGAGGTCGTACTGTTCCACCCTGCCACCTTCAACGATACCTCCAAGGCTGCCGACGATCTGCGCAGCAAGAAGGCCGTGATTGTGAATATGGAGAACGTGGACAAGGCCATGGCCCGCCGGGTGGTGGATTTCCTGTCCGGCTGCGCCTACGCCGTGGACGGCAAGGTTAAGAAGGTCGCCCAGTCCACCTATCTGTTCTGCCCCCACAATATGGATGTGGTCGGCGATCTGGAAAATCTTCAGAGCGAAGTCGAAAGCTACATCTGAGACTGCCGCAGAAAGGATAACATATGTTTACACCGCAGCAAATTGAACAGATTTCCTTCGGTAAGCAGACCTTCGGCGGCTACGATATGCAGTCCGTGGATGAATTCCTGGAGCCGCTGACTCAGGACTATGTCACGCTGTACAAGGAAAACGCTCTGCTCAAGAGCAAGATGCGTGTTCTGGTGAGCAAGCTGGAGGAATACCGGCAGAACGAAGCCAGCATGAAGGATGCCATCGTCAACGCCCAGAAAACCTGCGACAAGATGGTCAAAGAAGCGGAGGCCAAGTGCACCCAGATGCTCAGCGACGCCAATGCCGCCGCGGCTCAGAATGCCAAGAACGCCGATGCTCTCATCGCCGCAGAGAATGCCCGGGTGGAGGAGGCCAAGAAGGCCGCCGCCGCCAAGATTCAGGATCTTCAGGATCAGCTGAACGCCTGTGTTCAGGCTCTGGAGCGGATCAAGGAGGCCAATCGTCCTGCCCCCGCACCCGTCAGAACCGCGGAGGTTTACGACTACGACAAGGAGCCCGACGCCGCCCCCGCGGCGGATCCGGCCGACGCCGTAGCCGATGAGATTGCTTCCAATCTGGAGGCTCTGGTGGGAACCACCGAGGATACCGCCCCCAAGGCGGAGCCCAAGCATCCCGTCAGCGACACCACCAGCAAGTTCGCCACCATGAACCTGCAGTTCGGCCGCAACTACGACCCTACCCACAGATAAATATCCTTCAACGCTTTGACGAGGACAGGTCGTTCCTCCCTCCCGCCTCAGAGAACTGCCGGTTGGTGCAAGGCAGCGGCGGCGGCGGAACGGTATCCCCTCCGAGCGGCGCTCCGAACCCCCATGGGCAGTAGGCGGCGCCGGGCGCGCCCGATACAGCGCATACGAGTGCCGTCTCAAGGGACGGAACAAGAGTGGTACCGCAGAGGTCACGCGCCTTTGTCTCTTACAACAGGGACAAAGGCGCTTTTTTCGTGCCGTTACCCCGCAAAACCTAAATTATACTTTTGGAGGTAAGATTCCAATGGACTACAAAAACACCATTATCACACCCAAGACCGACTTTCCCATGAAGGCCGGGCTGCCCGCCCGGGAGCCGGCTATGCTGGAGCGCTGGAACGAGCAGGATCTCTACAACGCCATGCTGGAAAAGAACGCCGACTGCCCGCCCTTCGTGCTCCACGACGGCCCTCCCTTCAGTAACGGCGACATCCACATGGGTCACGCCCTGAACAAGACCCTGAAGGACTTCATCGTCCGCTCCAAGGCTATGATGGGCTTCTATACCCCCTTCGTCCCCGGCTGGGACAACCACGGTATGCCCATCGAGTCCGCCATCATCAAGAAGAACAAGCTCAACCGCAAGGCCATGCCGGTGCCGGAATTCCGCTCCGCCTGCGAGGCCTTCGCCGAGAGCTACATCCAGCGGCAGATGACCGGCTTCCGGCGTCTGGGCGTGGTGGGTGACTGGGAGCATCCCTACCGCACCATGGATCGCGCCTTCGAGGCCGAAGAGGTCAAGGTCTTTGGTGCCATGTACCGGAAGGGCTACATCTACAAGGGGCTGAAGCCCGTGTACTGGTGCCCCAAGGACGAGACCGCCCTGGCGGAAGCGGAGATTGAGTATCAGGACGATCCCTGCACCTCCGTCTATGTCAAGTTCCCCATGGACAATGATCTGGGCAAGCTGTCCGGCTTTGATCTGAGCCGTACCTTCTTCGTCATCTGGACAACCACCATCTGGACGCTGCCCGGCAACATGGGCATCTGCCTCCATCCCCGGGAATCCTATGTGCTGGTGAAGGCCGGCAACGGCGAGACCTATATCATGGCCGAGGCCCTGGCGGACAAGGTTATGCGCATCGGCGGCTTTGAGGACTACGAGGTTCTGGCCTCTTATCCCGGCAGCTTCTTCGAGAATATGCTGGCGCGGCACCCCTTCCTCCCCAAGACCTCCCGGCTGGTGAACGCCGAGTATGTCACCATGGACTCCGGTACCGGCTGCGTCCACACCGCCCCCGGCTTCGGCGCCGACGACTACCAGACCTGTATGCGCTACGGCATGGATCTGGTGGTTCCCGTGGACGATCAGGGCCGCCACACCGACTATGCCGGCAAATACGCCGGTCTGCGTACCGATGAGAGCAACCCCATCATTCTGGAGGATATGCGCCAGAGCGGTATGCTCTTCGCCTCCGAGGAGATCACCCACTCCTACCCCCACTGCTGGCGCTGCAAGAACCCCATCATTTTCCGTGCCACACCCCAGTGGTTCTGCTCCGTGGAGGCCTTCAAGGACAAGGCCGTGGAGGCCTGCCGGGGTCTGCGCTGGCTCCCCGCCTGGGGCGAGGATCGGATGGTCAGCATGATCCGGGAGCGTGCCGACTGGTGCATTTCCCGTCAGCGCCGTTGGGGCCTGCCCATCCCCGTGTTCTACTGCAGGGACTGCGGCAAGCCTGTCTGTACCCCCGAAACCATCCAACATATTTCCAAACTGTTCGGCGAGCACGGCTCCAACATCTGGTTTGAGAAGGAAGCCGACGAGCTGATCCCCGATGGCCTCACCTGCCCCCACTGCGGCGGCAGCCACGGCTTCGAGAAGGAGACCGACACGCTGGACGGCTGGTTCGACTCCGGCTCCACCCACTATGCCTCCCTGCGCCGCAGAACCCCCGAGCTGTGGCCCGCGGATGTGTACCTGGAGGGCGCCGATCAGTACCGGGGCTGGTTCCAGTCCAGCCTGCTGACCTCCGTAGGCGCGCTGGACGCCGGAGCCCCCTTCAAGCAGGTGCTGACCCACGGCTGGACGGTGGACGGCCAGGGACGCGCCATGCACAAAAGTCTTGGCAACGGCGTGGATCCCGCCGATCTCATCAAAGAATTCGGCGCCGATATCGTGAGACTGTGGGCAGGCTCCTCCGATTATCACGCCGATGTCCGCTGCTCCAAGGAAATCTTCAAGCAGCTCAGCCAGAATTATCTGAAATTCCGCAATACCGCCCGGTACTGCCTGGGCAATCTGAACGATTTTGACCCCAACCGTCTGGTTCCCGCCGCCGAAATGGAGGAGCTGGATCGCTGGGCGCTGACCAAGCTGAACGATCTGATCGTCCTGTGCCGCAAGGCCTACGACAACTACGAATTCCATGTGGTTTCCCATGCCATCAATGATTTCTGCGTGGTGGAACTGTCCAGCTTCTATCTGGATATCATCAAGGATCGTCTGTACTGCGAGGAAGCCGCCGGCAATCGCCGCCGCTCCGCTCAGACCGCCCTGTACCTGATCGTGGACGCCATGGCCAAGCTGTTCGCCCCGATTCTCGCCTTCACCTGCGACGAGATCTGGCAGGCCATGCCCCACCGGGACGGCGACGACAAGCGCAATATCCTGCTGAACCGGATGCCCGAGGATCTCAGCGGATACGCCCTGTCCGGGGACACCATGACCCGTTGGGAAACCGTCATGAAGCTGCGTCAGGACGTCAACGGTGTTCTGGAGAAGGCCCGTGCCGACAAGCGGATCGGCAAGGCGCTGGAAGCCCATGTGAGCCTCCAGGGCGGCGCAGAACTGCGTAACGCCTGCGAGGGGCTGAACCTTGCGGAGATCTGCATCGTGTCCTCCTGCGCCTGGAGCGCTCCCGAGGAGGGCGCCGAGGTTGGCACCGGTGTCAACTTCCCCGAGCTGACCATCGGTGTCACAGAGGCCAAGGGAACCAAATGTCCCCGCTGCTGGATGCACTCCGAAAGCGCCAACGCCGAGGGTCTCTGCCCCCGCTGCGCGGCCGTCATCGCCAAGATGGAGATTGATATCTGAATGTGAATTGGGGCGGGTAACCGCCCCTTTTCTTTTTCGTCGAAAAGCGAAAAAAGTGCTTGACAAACAGCCCCTGCGTGGCTATAATAAGCGTGTTCTGTGTGAGCCGCCGGTATAGCTCAGTTGGTAGAGCAGCTGATTTGTAATCAGCAGGTCGGGGGTTCGAGTCCGTCTACCGGCTCCAGGCAGGCTCTCAATACAGACCAACCGAATATGGGGGAGTTCCCGAGTGGCCAAAGGGGACAGACTGTAAATCTGCTGCGTATCGCTTCGATGGTTCGAATCCGTCCTCCCCCACCACAAAAGTCCGAAACCGTTAATACAATCGGTTTCGGACTTTTATTTTTTTCCTAAGGAACCTCTATGGTAGTGCGGATTAAATCAGAGGTTCCTTAGCAATACAAATCCATCTTTTCCGTAACGCGCCCTCCCCAACGTTGAGGATCCTGTAAGCATTCTCCCGATCCATGTGGCCTTTCGGCTCCGGGACGGCGGTTTTCCGCAACAGTTGCAAATCCTGCAGATTGGGGATCCGGATATCCGTTCTTTCCTCGCGCTATCTTTTTGGTCAGAAGATGTCCTTGGTTGCGATTACGTCGGCGCCGAAAACAGCCGGGCAGAGAATGTCTCCAATATGAACCGGCGCTTCCGCAGTCAAATCCCGGATGATCTCCATGGCGTCAAAAATATGCTCCTTGGGAATGGGCACGGAAGTTTTGACGCTGACCATGGTATCCTCCCGGTTGGAAACCCGGACAATGGAGGTAACGGTTCGGACAGGATGCGTGCATTCGTCCACGGCGTAACGCGCCCCTTTGGCGCAGCTGTTGCCGCTGACTTTCATATCATTGCCGCTGCCCTCCACGCACAGGGAGCAGCCCCGGGGACAGATAATGCAAACCAGACTTCTCTTCATGCCAATTCCTCCAGTTCCACCGTGACGGCATCGGTTACCTTCGCCAGCATGTCGGCCTTCACTTGGATGCGAACCATTTCTCCGGGTGCGGCTTTGGGACAGGTCAGCTTTACCAGAACTTCCTCACCGGAACGAACGGTAAAGCGAACTTTACCGAAGGGCTTTGTCACCCGCAGGAACAGAGGGATGTCGCATCCCGCGTCCGTGTGAATCTGCTGCGGCAGGACATAGCGAACGCCGTTACCGGCAACGGTATTGACCGCACGGCCTGCGTGCAGCTCCTGCCTGACATACTCCGCCGCGCCGATACCGGCGGTTTCCGCTTCGTCGGATACATAGTCCACCAAATCGTGAACCTGAAGTACATTGCCGCAGGCAAAGATGCCGGGAACCTGCGTTTGCCGGTGTTCGTCTACCAGAGCGCCGCTGGTGATGGGATCCATGGGGATTCCGGCGGCTCGGGTCAGCTCGTTTTCCGGAATCAGGCCGCAGGACAGCAGCAGTGTGTCGCAGGGGATGTAACGCTTGGTTTCTTCCAGGATCCGGCGATTTTGATCCACCTGAGCAATGGTAACACCCTCCACCCGGTCTTTTCCGTGGATTTCCGCTACGGTATGGCTCAGGTACAGGGGAATGCCGAAATCCTCCAGGCACTGGACGATGTTACGGGTCAGCCCACCGGAGTAGGGCAGGATTTCGCAGACCGCTTCCACTTTCGCCCCTTCCAGAGACAGACGTCGTGCCATAATCAGGCCAATGTCACCGGAGCCGAGAATCACCACCCGCTTACCCACGGAGTAACCCAGACAGTTGATGAATTTCTGGGCAGTACCGGCGCTGTAGATGCCGGCAGGCCGGGTTCCGCAGATATTCAGAGCGCCCCGGCTCCGCTCCCGGCAGCCCATGGCCAGAATGACGGCTCCGGCCTTGATTTGCAGGATGCCCTGCCGATTCCGCGCGGTGATAATCCGGTCTTTGGTCAGATTCGTGACCATGGTATCCGGATAAACCCGGATTCCGCGCTGAACCACCTGCGCCTGATACACGGCGGCGTATTCCGGACCGGTCAGTTCCCGCCCCAGCTTGTACAGGCCAAAACCGTTGTGTATGCACTGCCGGAGAATACCGCCCAGTTCCGCTTCCCGGTCGATGATGGCTACATCCGTGACACCCTGATCGTAAGCGGCCACGGCTGCGGCCATTCCGGCGGGGCCGCCGCCGATGACAACAATCTGATGCTCCGTCATAGGATTCTTCCTCCTCTATATGCGTCCGAAAAGCGGATTGGAGCTGCCGCCTTTTTTTGTAACCTGTTCCATGGGTATCTGATTCTCCTCCGCCAGAAGCTGCATGACCATGGGCATACAGAAACCGCTCTGGCAGCGTCCCATGCCCGCTCTGGTGCGGCGCTTGACGCCGTCAATATCCCGGGCACCGGGATTGCGCCGGATGGCGTCCCGAATTTCTCCTTCGCTGACAGTTTCACAGCGGCAGACAATCTTGCCGTAATCGGGATGCTCTTTGATATAGGCATCCTTCTCCGAATCGTTCATTTCCCGGAAGGCATGAGGGTTCTCCCGGGTTCCGTTCCAATCTGCTTTGAGAGCAGCTTTCAGCCCCAGCTCCCGGAGCAGGGCAACGGTGTACTCCGCGATCGCCACACAGCTTGTCAGCCCCGGAGAGTCGATGGCTGCAACGTTTACAAAGCTGCGGGAGCCGGCAGCGGGCCGAATGATAAAGTCACCGCCGGCTTCAGAGGAGCGCACGCCGGAAAACGAGGTGATGACCTGCCGAAAATCCACGCCGGGAACGCTTTTGGCTGCCAGCCGGGTGACCGTGCTGATGCCCTGAGGGGTAATCTGCCGGCTTTCCGGCGTTTCCACCCGGGTAGCGGTGGGCCCGATAAGCAGATTTCCATCCACCGTTGGGGTCACCAGAACGCCTTTGCCCTCCTTGGAGGGGGTCTGGAAAATGGTATGGGATACCCGCGATCCCTCCGCTTTGTCCAGCAGGAGGTATTCCCCGGCACGGGGAATGATTTGAAAAGAATGATCCCCCACCATGGCGGCAATCCGGTCGGAGTACCCGCCGGCACAATTCACCACATACCGTCCCTGCACCCGCTGTCCATCCGCGGCGGTGACGGTGCAGAAGCCGTCTTCCTGATGGATTTCAGAAATCTCGAAATTCAGCTTCAGCTCCACGCCGTTGTCCATGGCATTGCCCACGGCGGCAATGGTCAGCTCATAGGGGCAGATGATTCCGGCAGTGGGAACGTCCAGAACCAGCGTAACAGCCGGGGAAAGGTTGGGCTCCCGCTTCCGGGCTTCCTCGCCGGAAATCAGGGACATACCGCGGATGCCATTGGTTAACCCCCGCTCATACAGCGCCCGGACAGAAGCTTCCTCTTCCGGGCCGAAGGCGCAGACAAAGGAACCGTTCCGGCGGTAAGGGACATGGAGCATTTCAGCCGCCCGGTACAGCTTTTCAACGCCATCCGCGTTGAGCTTCGCTTTCAGAGTGCCGGGTTCCGGATCAAATCCGCCGTGGATGATGCCGCTGTTCGCCTTGGACGCGCCGCAGGCTACGTCGTTTTCCTTCTCCAGCAGGCAGATCCGCAGTTCGCGGCGGGACAGCTCCCGGGCCAGCATTCCGCCGATGACACCGGCACCGGCGATAACTACATCGTAGACCATAATATCCTCCTTCAATATCAAAAAAAGAGAAACGAAAAGGCGCACTTCCTCCCCGGCCGGGTAACACGCGCCGGTGGGAACAGTACCTTTCCGTTTCTCCAAATCTCCACGGAATTGCTGTTTGATGATTCTATATGTACCAAAGGGTCTGTGCGCTGGTGGATACGGCGGTTGCGCCGCAGTTGATGGCTTCGGTGACCTCCTCTTTGGTTTCCAGCAAGCCTCCGGCAATCACCGGAATGCTGCCGCCGGAAAAGCGGCGGATGATTTTTCCGATCACGCCGGGCATCAGCTCAATCAGATCCGGCGCAGTGGAATCCAGCATCTCGTGAATGCTGTCGATTCCCCGGGAATCCAGAGCGAAGAACCGCTGAACGGTCATCAGGCCGCATTCTTTTCCGTACCGGATCAACTGCCCCCGGGTGCTGATGATTCCGTCGGTTCCGCACCTGGCAAGGAATTCCACTCCCGCCTTGTCCTTGCCGATGCCGGTGGCCAGATCAATGTGGATGAACAGCTTTTTTCCGGCTTTGTGTGCCGCCTCCACCCGCTGCGCCACGGACAGAATGTTGGCCTGAAGATGAAACAGCACCTCGCAGGGCGATTGCAGCGCGTCATGAAAATCACACTCATGAATGGCCGCGATCACCGGACTGCATTCCAGAATGTCTGTTAACTCCCGAAACTTCATAAGGCACCACCTCCGGATATAAAAAAAGATACAAAAGCCCGCACGAACCCCACGGTCTTTTGCATCTCCAATCATCTCTGCATGATTATTATAATCCATTTTGGGAAGAAAGTCAAGCATTTTTGCCTGTGTACGCTGCAGCCGGATACCAAGGAACGTTACGCCCTCCTCCCCGGAACCCGGATATGAAAGCAGTCCCCTCCTCCGCGGGCTTTATATCACAGTTGTGTCTGTTTTTGAATGCCTTTTATCTGTTTTATCCGTTATAGCTTAATAGAGAAGTATAACCTCAAGAAAATTCGCTTCCACGATCTTCGCCACACCTGTGCCAGCCTGCTGCTGAGCAAAGGAATCTCCATGAAACAAATCCAGATCTGGCTCGGGCACAGCACTTTTTCCACCACGGCTGACATCTATGCACATCTGGACTACTCCGCCCAGGAAGAATCCGCAAGCGCCATGACCGGGATGTTCACCCGCACCGGTACAGAAGAAACCACCGCTTAAAGCATAGAAAAACCTGCAGCGGTAAAGCCGCTGCAGGCACTGGCGGAGATGGTGGGGGTCGAACCCACGCGCCGGGATTACCGACCTGCCGCTTTTCGAGAG
>JAQXIT010000034.1 GCA_029007925.1 Bacillota bacterium
TCCAGATCCGTGGCGCCGATGTCCACGCAGACGGCGTCGGCGGCAATGCCGCCGTTGCCGGGCAGCGCGTAGACGGTTTCCACGGCAGGATTCTTCTTCAGGCAGCGGATGATGGCGTGCTCCCGCCCGCCGCCGCCGATAACCAATAACTTCATGAAATGATTCAGCCCTTTCTGTATGGAGTGAGGAGTTGAGAGTTGGGAGTGAAGATATCAGGAACGGAGACTTCTGGTTGTCGCCGAGAGCATACGGCGGAGCAATTCGCAATCCTCACGGAGCGAAAGATACTCCGCTTCGGACAAATAATCGGTGATGTACAGCAGCTCCAGCCAATACAGGGTTTCGGCGCACTCCTTCAGCGCGATGTATATTTTCGCCGCGAAATCCTTGCGGCTGAAAGCGCACCGGGCTTCCGCAATGTTGGCACCGATGCTGGTGCCGCTGCGCAGAATCTGATTGGACAGAACATAATCATGGTGTTCCGAGGCCAGATGACGGCAGAGATTCACGATTCGCTTGGCGAAGGAAAGCGCCTTTTGATACGCAATACTTTCCGCAGGCATTCTCTTCACTCTCCACTTTCAAATCTCCACTCTGAATATCAGTGGTGGAACAGTCTCATGCCTGTAAACGCCATGGCGATGCGGTGCTTATCGCACTCCTCAATGACCAGATCGTCCCGGATGGAGCCGCCGGGCTGGGCGATATAGGAGACGCCGGAGGCGACGGCCCGCTTGATGTTGTCGGGGAAGGGGAAGAAGGCGTCGGAGCCCAGGGAAACGCCCCGGATGCCGTCCAGCCACGCCCGCTTGTCCCCGTCGGTGAGCCGCTGGGGCTGCCGGGTGAAGTAGTTCTGCCAGATGCCGTCGGCGCAGACGTCCTCCTCGTTGCCGTTGATGTAGCCGTCGATGACGTTGTCCCGCTCGGGACGGCCCAGGGAGGGCAGGAAGGGCAGGCTCAGGGTCTTGGGATGCTGCCGCAGGAACCAGGTGTCCGCCTTGGAACCGGCCAGGCGGGTGCAGTGGATCCGGCTCTGCTGACCCGCGCCTACGCCGATGGCCTGTCCGCCGTAGGCGAAGCACACGGAGTTGGACTGGGTGTATTTCAGGGTAATCAGCGCCACGATCAGATCCCGGCAGGCATCGTCGGGCAGCTCTTTGTTGGCGGTGACCACGTTTTTCAGCAGCTCCCGGTTGATTTTGAAATTGTTGCGCCCCTGCCGGAAGGTGATGCCGTATACCTGCTTGCGCTCCTGAGGATCGGGGACGTAGTTTTCGTCGATCTGAACGATGTTGTAATTGCCCTTGCGCTTGGTTTTCAGAATGGCCAGAGCCTCGTCGGTGTAGCCCGGGGCGATGACGCCGTCGGAGACCTCCCGGGCAATGAGGCCGGCGGTCATGGCGTCGCACACGTCGCTGAGAGCCACCCAGTCACCGAAGGAGCAGAGCCGGTCGGTGCCTCTGGCGCGGACATAGGCGCAGGCCAGCGGATTGCCGTCCAGCCCCTCCACATCCTCCACGAAGCAGGCCTTCTTCAGACCGGCGTCCAGGGGCAGACCCACGGCGGCGGAGGTGGGGGAAACGTGCTTGAAGGAGGTGGCGGCGCTGATGCCCAGGGCTTCCTTCAGCTCCTTCACCAGCTGCCACCCGTTCAGGGCATCCAGGAAGTTGATGTAGCCGGGGCGGCCGTTGAGGATGGTCAGGGGCAGATCGCTGCCGTCGTCCATATAGATGGAGGCCGGCTTCTGATTGGGATTGCAGCCGTATTTCAGTTCAAATTCTTTCATAATACCCTCCGTTGAATCAGGAATCACGCGTTTTTATTGATGAGCCGGTATTCGGCTTCGCCGGTGGCGAGATCGGTATATTGGACATACAGGGAGATCCGGTTTTCCCGGTCCAGAGCGTTCCAGATGTCCTCCGTCATGCCGTCGATGTCGTCCCGGAGCGCCACCCGCTCCGGCTCCCCCTGGAAGGTGGGAATGGGGCTGCCGTCCCGGACGTAGGTGTGCAGGAAGTGTCCCAACCCGGCCTTGGGGGCGTAGCGGAAGCAGAAGCGATTGCAAACGGAGCCCTCCGGATCGCCGGATTTCAGGATGCTCATCTCATAGGCAAAGCCTCCCTCGGCGAAGGTCAGCAGGCCGCTGATCCGGGGCGTCCAGTTGGGGCCGTCGGGCTCGAAGCAGCGGCTTTCCAGTGCCTCGTCGAAGCGCTTGCCGGCGGCGAGGCCGTCGTAGACGGTATCGGTCTGATCGCCGTTGGTGACGATGAGCCGGCTGCCCAGCCGCCGGACGGCGGCGTAGATGATGAGGCTGGGATCCTCCACCTTAGACTCATCGAAGGGCTCGGTGTACACCGCCCCGTCCCGCAGGGTAAACACCCGGTTGCGGGAGTTGGCGCTGCGGCCCATGATGAAGTAGGCCGCCACGGCCTTTTTTCCGTCGGGGGTCATGCCGATGAGGATTCCCCGGCCGGGATAGCGATTGCCCTCCAGCCGCTGCCGGATGGTCGGAATTTCGTAAATATTCATACTGTTCCCTCCTGTATGGATGCGCATACGGTTTCCAGAGCCCGGGGCAGCAGGATCCACTCCGCCTGCTCCATGACCCGCCGCTGCAGAATTTCCGGGGTATCGCCGGGAAGAATGTCCACCGCCTTCTGGGCGATGATCTCGCCGCCGTCGGGGATTTCGTTGACGAAATGCACCGTGGCGCCGGTGACCTTGACCCCCCGGGCCAGGGCGGCCTCATGAACCCGCAGGCCGTAGAAGCCCTCGCCGCAGAAGCTGGGGATCAGGGACGGATGGATATTCAGGATCCGCCCGGGATGCCGGGCGGTAAACTCCGCCGAAAGAATGGTCAGGAAGCCCGCCAGCACGATCACGTCGATCCGGTATTCCGCCAGCAGCGCCTCCAGCCGTTCCTCAAAGGCCGCCTGGGAGCCGCACTCCCCTTTCAGCACCGTGATCCCGGGGATTCCGGCCCGTTTTGCCCGCTCCAGGGCGTAGGCGCCCGCCCGGTTGGACACCACCAGGGCGATTTCGCCGCTGGGGATGGCGCCGGCGGCCTGAGCGTCGATCAGCGCCTGCAGATTGGTGCCGCCGCCGGAGACCAGCACTGCCGCCCGGACGCTCATACCAGAACCACCTTTTCTTCGCCGGGGACGATGGTGCCAATGACGTAGGCGTCCTCGCCGTGGGCACGGAGAATCTCCAGCGCGGTATCCGCTTCCGCCGCGGGAACCACCACGCTCATGCCCACGCCCATGTTGTAGGTGTTGAACATATCCCGCTGGGGGATATTGCCGGTCTTGGCGATGAGGTCGAAGATGGGCAGCACCTTCACGGCGGACTTGTCGATGCGCGCGCAGAGGCCGTCGGGGACGGAGCGGGGGATATTTTCGTAGAAGCCGCCGCCGGTGATGTGGGAAATGCCCTTCACATCCACCTTCTCCAGCAGGGCCAGAATGGACTTGACATAGATCCGGGTAGGCACCAGCAGAGCCTCGGCAATGGTTTTGCCGCCAAGCTCCTCACGCTGCACATACAGCTGGGGGTTGTTGTTGTCGATGTCGAATACCTTCCGGCAGAGGCTGAAGCCGTTGGAGTGGATGCCGGTGGAGGCCAGAGCGATGACCACATCTCCCACTGCCATCCGGGAATTGTCCAGAATCTTCTTCTTGTCCACAATGCCCACGGCGAAGCCTGCCAGATCGTAGTCCTCAGCGGGCATCATGCCGGGGTGCTCGGCAGTCTCGCCGCCGATGAGAGCGGCGCCGGACTGGACGCAGCCCTCAGCCACGCCACTGACGATTTCTGCGATTTTCTCGGGGATATTCTTGCCGCAGGCGATGTAGTCCAGGAAGAACAGGGGCTTTGCGCCGCAGCAGATAATGTCATTGACACACATGGCAACGGCATCGATGCCGATGGTATCGTGCTTGTCCATGAGAATGGCCAGCTTCACCTTGGTGCCGCAGCCGTCGGTGCCGGAGACCAGCACAGGCTCCTCCATACCGGCGATGGGCAGGCCGAAGCAGCCGCCGAAGCCGCCCACATCGTCCAGACACCCTTCGTTCCGGGTCCGGGCGATGTGCTTCTTCATCAGTTCCACGGCTCTGTAGCCTGCGGTGATATCCACACCGGCGGCGGCGTAGCTGGCGGACTGGGAATTCTTGTGATCCATGATATTAACTCCTTTTCCGGTAGTTCGTGATTATTCTTCGCCGGTCCAGCAGTAGGTGCAGACCTTGTCCCGATCCAGACCGATGGCTTCCAGCAGGCCGTCCAGAGACTGGTAGCCCAGAGAGTCGAAGCCCATCTCCTGACAGATGGCCTTCAGCATACACTGACCCCGCTCTGTCTTGGGGTCGGCGTATTCGTCCACATGCTGCTGTCCCACATTGCCCTCCAGATTCTGGATGACCCGCCGGGTCAGCAGCTCCATCTCGGAGTTGCTCCGGGAGAAGTTCAGGTAGTTGCAGCCGTACATGATGGGCGGGCAGGCAGAGCGCATATGCACTTCCTTGGCGCCGCTGCTGTACAGGAAATCCACGGTTTCCCGCAGCTGGGTGCCCCGGACGATGGAGTCGTCCACGAAGAGCAGCTTCTTGTCCTGGATCAGCTCGGGCACGGGGATCTGCTTCATTTCCGCCACCAGGTTCCGGATCTCCTGATTGCTGGGGGTGAAGGAGCGGGACCAGGTGGGGGTGTACTTGACGAAGGGACGGGCGAAGGGCTTGTGGGAGTGGTTGGCGTAGCCGATGGCGTGGGGTACACCGGAATCCGGCACACCGGCCACAAAGTCCACATCCGGCATGGTTCCGGCGGCCTGCTC
>JAQXIT010000035.1 GCA_029007925.1 Bacillota bacterium
CGAATGGGCCGAAATCCCCGCAAGTTCGGAAAGGCGGCACCGCGCACCACATCCGTCGCCGCCGGGGCGGGATTTTTTATTGGCTTTCCGCGGAAAATCCAATTTTCCTCTTTACGGAATCCGAAAAATGTTGTACAATAATTCCGATTTTAAGGAAATGGGAGGATCCGGCATGAACTGCATCAAATGCGGCGCGGAAGTCAGGGAACCGCAGGTTTTTTGTGACCGCTGCCTTGCCGATATGGAGCGGTATCCGGTCAAACCGAATATCACCGTCAATCTTCCCAACAGCCCGGTGGATCCTCCGGCGAAGCGGAAGAGCCGCCGAACCAGATACATCAAGCCCGAAGACCAGATCCGCCATCTCCGCGGCCGGATCCGTCTGCTGGCGCTGGCGCTGTCGGTGGCGCTGGTTGCCTTTGCCTTCACGGCTGTGCTGCTGCTGCGGGTTCTGGACACGAAGGAAGATTCCTACGGCCCCGGGCAGAACTACGACACCATTTCCACCGACAACACCTGAGATGTTTCACGGGAAACATTTTGCCCGCGGCCATTTCCGATTGTTTCACGTGAAACGCATAAAGAGAGGTAACCTATGGGAAGAATCATAGCGGTCGTCAACCAGAAGGGCGGCGTGGGAAAAACCACCACCGCCGTGAACCTGACCGCCGCCCTGACGGAGTTGGGGCTGAAGGTTCTGCTGTGCGACTTCGACCCCCAGGCCAATGCCACCTCCGGGCTGGGCATTGACAAGCGAAAAGTGAAGAAGGATGTCTACGACGTGGTGGTGGACGGTGCCGACGCCCGGGAAGCCGTGATCTCCACCAAATACGGCGATGTTCTGCCCTCTTCGGCGGATCTGGCCGGTGCCGCCGTGGAGCTCATCGGCATGGAGGATCCCAACCGGCGCCTCGCCCGGGCGCTGCAGCCCCTGAAGGAGAGCTACGATCTGATTTTCGTGGACTGTCCGCCGTCGCTGGAGATGCTGACGCTGAACGGCCTTGCCGCCGCCGACGGCATTCTGGTGCCGGTGCAGTGCGAGTATTACGCGCTGGAGGGCCTCAGCGACCTGATGTCCACGCTGCGGATGGTGAAAAAGCGGATCAATCCCACGCTGGAGATCTTCGGCGTTGCGCTGACTATGTTCGACGGCCGCACCAATTTTTCCACGCAGGTGGCGCAGGAGGTGCGCCGGCATTTCCCCGGCAAGGTCTACGCCGCGGTGATCCCCCGGAACATCCGGCTGGCGGAAGCCCCCAGCCACGGGCTGCCCGTCACCGCCTACGACCGCAGCAGCCGGGGTGCCGTGGCCTACCGGGCCATGGCGGAGGAGATTCGCAAGAAGCTCCTGTAACTCAGAATATAACGGAAAGAAGGAATTCTATTGGCATCGCAAAAGGGTCTCGGCAAGGGCCTCGGCGCTCTTCTGGGAGATTTCCCGGAGGACGGCGGAGAACAGAGCCCCTATCGGCTGCTGCCGATTTACAAGGTAGAGCCCAATCCCGATCAGCCCCGGCAGGACTTTGATGAGGAGGAGCTGGCGGCGCTGGCGGACTCCATCTCCCGACACGGTGTGATTCAGCCCCTCACCGTCCGGGAAATGCCCTCGGGCTATTATCAGATTATCGCGGGAGAACGCCGCTGGCGCGCCGCCCGGATGGCGTCCCTGAGTGAAATTCCGGCGGTGATTATCGAGGCCGACGACAAGAAGGCCATGGAGCTGGCGCTGATCGAAAACCTGCAGCGGCAGGATCTGAACCCCGTGGAAGAAGCCATGGGCTACCAGTCCCTGATGACGGACTACGGCCTGACCCAGGAGGAAACCGCCGCCCGGGTGGGAAAATCCCGTCCCGCCGTGGCCAATTCCCTGCGGCTGCTGAGCCTGTGCCCCCAGGTGCTGGAGCAGCTTCGCGGCGGCGACCTTACCGCAGGCCATGCCCGGGCGGTTCTGAGCCTGAAGTCCGAGAAAAAGCAGGTGGAAGCCGCCCGCAAGATTGTCAATCTGGGGCTGTCCGTCCGTCAGGCGGAGCTGCTGTGCAAAAACATGAGCCGGGAGCCGGCGCCGGAAAAAGAGGTCACGCTGGCGGTGGATTATCTGGGCGAGTGCGAAAAAAGCCTGAGCAAACAGCTTGGCCGGGGCGTCAGAATCGTCAACGGCAAGCGCAAGGGCCGCTTTGAACTGGATTTCTACGGCCCGGAAGATCTGCAGAATCTGCTGGACGCCCTTATGAAACTCAAAAAATAAGATTTTAACTGCTAGGAGAGGTAAATATGCTGGATATCAAACGAATCAAGGAAAATCCCGAGGCGGTAAAGGCCGGCCTGCGGGCAAAAGAATGCGACTGCGACGCCGTCGTTGACCGGATTCTGGAGCTGGACGAGCAGCGCCGGGCGCTGATCGCCGACACCGAGGCCCGGAAGGCCCGGCAGAACAAGGTTTCCAAGGAGATCCCCGCCCTGAAGAAGGCCGGCAAGGACGTGGCGCCCATTTTCGCGGAAATGGCCGAGCTGAAGGCCGGTCTCGCCGAGGACGCCGCCAAGCTGGACGCGGTGCTGGCGGAGTACCGCACCGCCATGCTGAGCCTGCCCAACCTGCCGGATCCCGATCTGCTTCCCGGCGGCAAGGAGAACAATCAGCCTCTGCGCTACTTCGGCGAGCCCCACAAATTCGACTTTGAGCCCAGGCACCATGTGGATCTGTGCCTGAATCTGGGCCTCATCGACTATGAGCGGGGCACCAAGCTGGCCGGTTCCGGCTTCTGGATGTACACCGGCATGGGCGCCCGGCTGGAGTGGGCTCTGCTGAACTACTTCATCGACACCCACATCGCCGACGGCTACGAATT
>JAQXIT010000036.1 GCA_029007925.1 Bacillota bacterium
GAGCTGGGCACCCTGGCCGGCATCGAGGATGATGTGAAGGTTGCCGCTCACGCCGCTTCCTACACCCGCCCCGAGGAGGTCGAGGAGTTCGTGTCCAAGACCGGCTGCGACTCTCTGGCCATCGCCATCGGCACCAGCCACGGCGCTTACAAGTTCACCGCTGCACAGTGCACCCGCAATGAGAAGGGCATTCTGGTTCCGCCTCCCCTGCGCTTCGACGTGCTGGAAGAGGTTTCCCGTCGTCTGCCCGGCTTCCCCATCGTTCTGCACGGCTCTTCCTCCGTTCCCCAGAACTACGTGAAGCTGATCAACGAAAACGGCGGCACTTTGCCCGACGCCGTGGGTATCCCCGTGGAGCAGCTGCGTCACGCTGCCGAGCTGTCCGTCTGAAAGATAAACATCGACTCCGATCTGCGTCTGGCCATGACCGGTACCATCCGTCAGTTCTTCAAAGAGCCTCCCGACAAGTTCGACCCCCGCGAGTACCTGAAGCCCGCCCGCGCCAACATCAAGGAGCTGGTTCGCCACAAGCTGGTGGACGTCCTTGGCTGCGCCGGCAAGGCCTGATTTTCCATCTGTTTTGGGCTCCCGATTCTTCGGGAGCCCTTTTCCTTTGATTTCCTGTCATTATGAGCGCAGCCGCCGCAGGCGATGCGCAAAGCGGAGAGCTGAGAGTGGAGAGTTAGGAGTTGGGAGTGAAGATTTCCTGTCATTGTGAGTACAGACGCCGTTCCAACCTGCGGTTGGATGGAAAATGCCCGGATTCAACCAATGTTTCATTGCTTTTTTCCCAGGGCTGTGGTACTTTTTTCCTGTAGCTACAGAACTTTTTCGGGAGGAAAATCTATGACCATCGGAAATAAAATCGCGTATTACCGCAAAGCCATGAACATGACACAGGACACGCTGGCTCAGCGGTTGGAGGTCAGCAATCAGGCGGTTTCCAAATGGGAATCCGACCAGTGCTGCCCGGACATCCAGCTTCTGCCCCGGCTGGCGGATATCTTCGGCGTCACCATCGACGAGCTGTTCGGCCGCCCCGCCCCGTCCGGCGGTGCCAAGCTGCCATGGGCGGATGACGGCACCCTGCGCGCGGTGCTGTACCGGGGGCATTCCCTGCTGCGGGAGGCTCCCGAAGCCAGGGAGATCACCCTCACCATCGAAGGCGCCGTGCTGGATGTGGACAGCGCCTTCTCCGTCAACTGCGGCGCCGTCGCGGGAGACGTTCACGCCGGCAGGGATGTGAACTGCGAAGACGTGGGCGGCGATGTGGAGGCCGGCGGCAGCGTCACCTGCGACGAGGTCAGCGGCGACGCCCAGGCCGGCGGCAGCATCACCTGCGACGACATCGGCGGCAACGCTCAGGCCGGCGGCAGCATCACCTGTGACGAAGTGGGCGGCAGCGTGTTTGCCGGTGCGCAGGTAAGCTGCGACAGCGTAGGCGGCAATGTCACTGCCTCCGCCGACCCGGACGGCAAGGAGCCCGGCAAACCGGAAAAGAAATCCATATTCCGCTTTCGGTTCTGATCGGAGCATATCAGAGCGGCCTCCCGATCTGCGGGAGGCCATTTTTTCGACGTTTTTTCTGATTTTTCCCTTGTAAACCGGTCAAAAATGTGGTAAACTGAATTGATTTGTCTGAAACAACCCACATTCAGGAGGCCGCCATGTACCACTCCGGTTCCACATAGTATTTCCCGTGCAGAATCGATCACATTTTGGAGGGAATATTATGTCAACTTTAACGGAAGAAATCAGCCGCCGGCGCACCTTTGCCATCATCTCCCACCCCGACGCCGGCAAAACCACCTTAACCGAAAAATTCCTGCTCTACGGCGGCGCCATCGCCCAGGCCGGCGTCGTCAAGGGCAAAAAGAACTCCCGTGCCGCCACCTCGGACTGGATGGAGATCGAGAAGCAGAGAGGCATCTCCGTCACCTCCTCCGTGATGCAGTTTCAGTACGGCGGCTTCTGCATCAACATTCTGGACACCCCGGGTCACCAGGACTTCTCCGAGGACACCTACCGCACATTGATGGCAGCGGACTCCGCCGTCATGGTTATCGACGGCGCCAAGGGCGTGGAGCCCCAGACCCGGAAGCTGTTCAAGGTCTGCGCCATGCGCCATATCCCCATCTTCACCTTCATCAACAAGATGGATCGGGAGAGCAAGGATCCCTTTGATCTGCTGGACGAGGTGGAGCGGGAGCTGGGCATCGAGACCTACGCCATGAACTGGCCCATCGGTTCCGGTAAGGATTTTCAGGGCGTCTACGACCGGGAAAAAAGCCGGCTGCTGTTTTTCTCCGGTGTCAACGGCAAGAGCCGCGCCGAGAAGCAGTCCGTGGATCTGTACGATCCCCAGGTTGCCGTTCTGCTGGACTCCGAAGCAAAGCATCAGCAGCTCATCGACGATGTGGAGCTGCTGTCCGCCGGCCGGGAGATGGATCCCGAGGCCGTCCGCAGCGGTCAGCTCAGCCCCGTGTTCTTCGGCTCCGCTCTCACCAACTTCGGCGTGGAGCCCTTCCTGGAGGAATTCCTGCGGCTGACGCCGCCTCCCCTGTCCCGCACCGCCGACTGCGGCGTGGTGGACGCCTTCTCTCCGGATTTCTCCGCCTTCGTGTTCAAGATCCAGGCCAACATGAACAAGGCCCATCGGGATCGTCTGGCCTTCCTGCGGATCTGTTCCGGCAAATTCCAGCGGGACACCGAATACTACCATGTACAGGGCCAGCGGAAAATGCGCCTGTCCCAGCCCCAGCAGCTTATGGCTGCCGAGCGGGAAATCGTGGAGGAAGCCTACGCCGGCGACGTCATCGGCGTATTCGACCCGGGTATTTTCGCCATCGGCGACACCATCACCACACCGGGAAAGAAATTCCGGTATTCCGGCATCCCCACCTTTGCCCCGGAGCATTTCTGCCGGGTCAGCGCCAAGGATTCCATGAAGCGCAAGCAGTTCGTCAAGGGCACCGAGCAGATCGCCCAGGAGGGCGCCATTCAGATTTTCAAGGTACCCAACTCCGGCATGGAGGAAGTCATCGTGGGCGTGGTGGGTACGCTGCAGTTCGACGTGTTCCAGTACCGGATGAAGAGCGAGTACGGCGTGGAACTGCGGATGGAAACCCTGCCCTACGAGGAAATCCGTCTTGTGGACAGCTACCCCGGCGACCTGGGCGACCTGAATTTGGGTTCCGACGCCGAGCTGCTGGAGGATTACCGGGGACGCAGCCTGCTGGTGTTCACCAGCTTCTGGGCCATCGACTTCACCTGCCGCCGCAATCCCGGCCTGACCCTGAAAGAGATTGTCGTTGAAGAAGGATAACCAAACAGCAAGGCCGCCGGGGAAACCCGGCGGCCTTCTTTTATTCGACTGTGTACAGAACCGTCACTTTGCCAGTGGTCAGATCCTTCATGAAGAAAGCCGTTTTCTGCCGGGTATAGCAGGCCCACCACGGCACGGATCCCAGCGGATTATCCACGGCATAGTGCATCAGGTAATACACCTTTCCGGCCGCGATCTCCACGAAAGAAGTCAGAATCACGCCGCCGTCGGCGTAAATCCCCGCCTGGCCCGAGCCAAGCGCCGAATAGTCTCCCGGCTCCACCAGCAGAATGGGCGTTCCGGTTTCCGTATCATAACGGTACACCGTTCCCTCCGACACCTTGATCTCGTTGAGCATGGAATCCAGCGCTTCCGAATAAAGGGAATCGGTTGTGACGGAGCCGTCGGGATTCACGACAAAATCCGCATCCACCAGCTCGCCCTCTCCGGCAATCACCTGGCCCTCCGTGCCGTCGTAGCGCACCCGAACCACCTTCCCGCCCTGGAAGAATACGCCGCTGCCCGCAAGGCTGCCATAGGAGAAATAGACATAGTCCTCGCTGAAATGAATCTGCGATACCGAAGCCGTGGACATTGGGGAATTGCTGCTGTAAAGATCCGGTTCCGTAGTATACAGGTGAGTCCGGTCGGTTCCGTCCGGGCGGATGCTGTACAGCGACACCTTACCCATAGTCGCTTCCTCGTAAGCCACGCTGCCGCAGTAATAGATCACGTCATCGTAACAGGTTACCACGCAGGAGCAGCTTGTCAGCGACTTTCGGGTGTTCTCCTTGGTGTTGATCGCGCTGATGGTGCATTCCCCGGCGTAGCGGGCGCATACCACATAGGCGCCGTTTTTCGTGACACCGGCCAGACTGCCCTCGCCCCAGTTGGTTTCATTCTGTCCGTCAAAGGTGACGGAATGAATTTCCCCATTGTTGGTCTCGTAGAAAATCCGATTGTTCGCCACCACAAATTTCCCGTGGCTGTTCCGGGTAAACAGCACCCGGACATTTCCGTCGGAATCCCGGCACATCATCTTGTTGGCCGCGTTCAGATAGGAAAACCCGCTGAAGCCATCCTGGTTGAAGCTGTCGGCGGAATACTGCCAATAGAAGGTGCTGCCGTTCACGCTGACCACATTTCCCATGGCGCCGAAGCCGGCCAGCTTGGCGATCCAGCGGATGTCCTCATCCTCCCGGACGCGCACTGCCACGGGTACCGCCCGGGCATTCTGTGCCTTGTTCAGCAGCCGCGCCGTCTGCTGTACCTTCGCTCTCATGGAGTTTTCGGAGGGCTCATCCAGCCAGCCGGTATTCAGCAGCAGGAGCCGCGCCGTCAGGGAGGCTTTCAGGGACAGGATCATATCCGCCTTGAGCTGCTCCTGCACCGTGGTGTCCGTCTTGCCGCCGTAGAAATTGTTCCGGTTCATCTTGTCGCCGTCGGCGCACAGCAGCCGGTAGGCTACCTGCCGCACCATGTCGCACTCGCTGGTGAAGGTAATGTTGGCCTCGGCGCTGAGAAGGCTCCCGGCAAGGGGATCCAGCTTCACAATGCCGCACAGGATATCCCAGGCCGCGAACACGGGGCTTACACCGGTGACCACCGCGTTTCCGGCGTTGACCACCAGGCTGTTGATGCCGTCCCACGCCGCCTTTTCCCCGGCGGCATACTGATCGCCGATGAGATTGCCGGATTCCTTTGCCGCAGCAAACAGCAGCGGCACCTCCCGATACAGCGGATCCGTGGAGCACACCCGGTTCAGGGTGTTGTCCAGCAGCGATTTCTGCGTGGCGGACAGATTGGCAAACTGTTTTGCCGTCTCCAGTGATTTCAGAAAATCGCCGCCGGCGCTGAGGAACACCCCGGCCCCGGTGAGGGAATTGTCCAAGGCGGTGTTCAGGCTCTTGCTGAAGGTATCGTTTTCGATAAAGCCCAGGGCTGCCTGAATCCAGCCGGCACAGAGCTGGGCACCGTCGGCGCAGTTTCCGAAGAGCGTCACCTGAGGATCCTCATAGCTCACCAGCTCCGCGCCTTCCGCCCGGAGCAGCTCCAGCAGGGTGTCGGAATGGATGGTTTTTTCGATGCTGTCGGCGTGGCCAGGCAGCGCGTAGGCCAGAAAATTGGAATCGTAGCCCAGCAGAACGGTGTCCAGCGCCGCCAGATACTGCATATGCTCCGGATCCACGATCTTGCCGCCGGCCTCGCTCCACCGGAAGTGATAGCCGCCGGCTTCGATATACTCATTGGACAGCTCCAGCACCGTATAAGGCATGGTGACCATGAGGTGAGCGGGAGAAAACGCATCCTCGCCGTATACCACCGTGGCGCCCATGTACCGCAGCAGATCCGAGGCGGAGGTGTAGACCTTGCCGTCATGGCTGACCGCCGGCATATCGCAGATGAATTTGCCCTTGTTGATCATCTCCACCGCTTCGCACTCCTCGGTGCTGACGGTGATCTTTCGCAATCCGCCGTGGAGGCTGAAGGTGATCTCCTGCGCATCCTGCCGGGAGATCCGGGCGCCGGTCAGGCGGCACACCGTAATGGGATCCAGATACAGCACATTGTCCCGGTACAGTCCGTCCACGGCGATCCGATCCGCGAGATTGGACTGAACCTCCAGTGTGACCTCCAGCAGGGGCTCCTCTTCCCCGGCACGCACCGCCGGCAGCATCACGCTCAGCGCCAGAATCAGGCACAGAAGCAGACTCAGCAGCTTTTTCACGCTCCGTCACCGCCTTTCGCCAATGCGTCCAGAATGGACTGCCGCACCGCCGTGTATTCCTCCATCAGGCCGCCGGTGACGGCATTGCTCAGCTCGACGTTGGGGATGACGCACCAGCAGCCCTGAATCTGGGTCAGCTCCACCTGCACGGTGAAGGTTTTCGTATCCGAATTGCGTTCCAGCAGCGCTTCCAGGGCCGCGGAAAAAGCCTCCTCATCGAAGCCCTCCATGCCCTTCAGCGCCTCGCGCACCAGCTTGGACATGTCCGGCGCGGTGATCTCCAGCAGAGCGGTGGTGATGCCTTCCGCCGTCTCCACGGATTTCACTTCATAGCTGGTCTGCCGGGAAATCGCTCCGGCAAGGCCGGTATTGCCCGACGAGGACACCGGCGCGCCGTTAGCGCCCTGAAAAACCGGCCGGTCACTTTCCCCGCCGGAAAGCACCGACATGGCAATCTCCAGCGCCTCCTCCGGCGTCTCGGCGCCGTTGGGGACGGTGTCCGTCCCTTCGTTGGGAATGCAGCCGGCGCAGAAGATCAGCACCAGCGCAAGCAACAGGAATACACGTTTCAATGGAATCCCTCCCGATTTCAATCCGAGTGAATTATAACACGAATCCGGCGCCATTGCAAGAAAAGATCCGCCCCGGGATGGGGCGGATCTTTCGAAAATCAATCCTGGGTGGGCCGGATGTGCCAGATTTCCTCGGCATACTGCCGGATGGTACGGTCGGAAGAGAACTTGGCGCCGCTGGCGATGTTCAGCAGGCACTTGCGGCCGAAGGTCAGGCGATCCTTGTAATCCCGGTTGGCCTGGAGCTTGGCATCCATATAGGAGGCGTAGTCCAGCAGGACGAAGTAGTGGTCGGCCTTGTGCCAGCTTGCGCCGTCCAGCAGAGCGTGGTACAGCTCTCTCTGGTCGTCGTCCACGGGAACGGTGCCATCCACCAGCGTATCCAGCGCCCGGTGCAGGTGGGCATCGTTTTCATAGATATCGCGGCTGCGGTAGGAATCCTTGCAGGCGTTGATCTGCTCCACGGTGTGGCCGAAGATATACTC
>JAQXIT010000037.1 GCA_029007925.1 Bacillota bacterium
GGGAGATGATCTGCGCAGCGTCCTTGCCAAGGCCGTTCAGGATAACGCGCAGCGGAGTCTTGCGCGCCTTGTTGGCGTTCTTGACGATACCGATCGCGCCTTCAGCGGCAGCAAAGGACTCGTGGCCGGCGAGGAAGCAGAAGCACTTGGAATCCTCGGAAAGCAGCATCGCGCCCAGATTGCCGTGGCCCAGACCGACCTTGCGGTCGTCGGCGACGGAGCCGTCGATGCAGAACGCCTGCAGACCCTCGCCAATGGCGGTAGCGGCCTCGGCGGCGGACTTGACGTTCTTCTTCAGCGCGATCGCCGCGCCCACGGTGTACGCCCAGCAGGCGTTTTCAAAGCAGATGGGCTGGATACCCTTAACGATCTCATACGGGTCAAAGCCCTTGGCCTGACACATCTCACGGCAGGCCTCCACGGACTCGATGCCATACTGTGCGAGGACGCCATTGATCTTGTTGATTCTTCTTTCGTAACTTTCAAACAAAGCCATCTTCGTGTCCTCCTTCTTTAGTCCTTGCGGGGGTCGATATACTTGGCAGCGGTATCCCACTGGCCGTAGTGACCCTTTGCCTTCTCAAGCGCCTCGGCAGGCTCGGTGCCCTGCTTGATGAAGTCCATCATCTTGCCGAAGTTGACGAATTCATAACCGATAATCTCATCGTCCTTGTTGAGCGCGACTCTGGTGACATAGCCCTCGGCCATTTCCAGATAACGCGGGCCCTTTTCCTTGGTGGCAAACATGGTGCCAACCTGGCTGCGCAGACCCTTGCCCAGGTCTTCCAGAGAAGCGCCCACAGCCAGACCATCCTCAGAGAAAGCGGACTGGGTGCGGCCGTAAACGATCTGCAGGAACAGCTCACGCATAGCGGTGTTGATAGCGTCACAAACCAGGTCGGTGTTCAGAGCCTCCAGGAGGGTCTTGCCGATCAGAATCTCGGCAGCCATAGCGGCGGAGTGGGTCATACCGGAGCAGCCCAGCGTCTCCACCAGAGCCTCCTCGATGATGCCTTCCTTCACATTCAGGGTCAGCTTGCAGCAGCCCTGCTGGGGAGCGCACCAGCCGATACCGTGGGTGAAACCGCTGATGTCAGAGATCTGCTTGGCCTGAACCCACTTGCCCTCTTCGGGGATGGGAGCGGGGCCGTGATAGGCGCCCTTGGCCACGGAGCACATATTTTGTACTTCTGCACTGTAAATCATGGCAAAATTCCTTTCTTTTCCAAGGCGATGCTTCGCCTTTTATAATACTTCTTTTGGAAAACCGGGATTTTCCGCATACATTATACATGCAAGCCCCGAAAATGTCAATCCGTGACAGGGATTTTTCTGCCGGGATGTGTTTTCGGAAATTCTTTCCAACAATACTTTTCCGAAAACCGGCCATACTATCTCCGAACCCAAACAAAGGAGGTAACGCGAAATGAACGGCAATGCCAACAAATGCATCGAATGCACCGTCGCCCAGTGCGCACACCACTGCGACACCGAGAATTACTGCTCCCTGGATCGGATTCTGGTCGGCACTCACGAGACCAATCCCACCGTGGATCAATGCACCGACTGCAAGTCCTTCCGGAAAAAGTAACACCCGCCGCGGCAGCGTGAGCTGCCGCGTTTTTTCTCTTGACGGGAAGCCGTATTTCCGGTATAATACGGAAGTTCTTGGCTAAAAATAGGCAAAAAGCCCCAATTTTGTTCAAAAAAGCTTTGAGCAACGTACATATTTTATTCATATCCCGGCGATATGATGCAACCAGAAACGAATTCAGGGAGGAATCGTTATGGATACCTACGAAAACATGGAAAACAATGACCGGACGGAGCAGCCGGAACCGCAGCACACCGAACAGCCCTGGGATAACTTCCGGGCGGAATCCGTCCCGGAGCCGGAAGCGCCGACACCCAAGCCGAAGAAAAGCGGAAAGGTGTGGAAGACCATCGGGTGCTGCGTGATGGCCGTTGTGCTGGTGGCCGTGGCTGCCGGCAGCGCGGCTTTTGTCACCCGGTACTTCTGGGCGGACGACATCAAGCGCAGCGAGCAGCGGATTGACCAGCTTCAGCAGATTGTGGCCGAGCTGGAGTCGGAAGTTCAGTCCAACTCCTTCACCGGTAACGGCAATTCCATCTCCGGCACCCCCAATACCGGCGCCGACGGCCTGACGCCCGCTCAGGTCTACGCTCAGAACGTGAAGAGCGTGGTGGCGGTGTCCTGCCAGACCACGACCAACATCTTCGGACAGGTGTCCGAAACGGCTTCCTCCGGCTCCGGATTCATCCTCTCCGAGGACGGCTATGTGGTCACCAACTATCATGTCATCGAGGGCGCCAGCAAGGTGACGGTGATCCTCAGCGACAGCTCGGAGTATGAGGCGGAAGTCATTGGTTTCGACAGCGCCAATGATGTTGCCATGCTGAAAATCGAGGCGGAAGGACTTCAGGCCGCCGTTCTGGGCAGCAGCGACGATCTGATTGTCGGCGATCAGGTGGTGGCCATCGGCAATCCGCTGGGCGAGCTGACCTCCACGCTGACCGTAGGCTTCGTCAGCGCCAAGAATCGCAGCATCACCAGCGAGGGAACCCTCATCAATATGATCCAGACCGATGCCGCCATTAACCCCGGCAACTCCGGCGGCCCCCTGTTCAATATGAAGGGCGAGGTTGTGGGCATCACCACCGCCAAGTACTCCGGCACCACCTCCTCCGGCGCTTCCATTGAAGGCATTGGCTTCGCCATTCCCATCGATGACGTGGCCAAGAAGATCAGTGACCTGAAGGAATACGGCTATATCACCGGTGCCTATCTGGGCGTCATGGTTCACGACATGGATCAGGCAACGGCGGAGTATTTCAACCTGCCCATGGGTGCCTATGTCAAGGAGGTCACCAAGGGAAGCTGCGCCGAGAAGGCCGGTGTTCAGGCGAAGGATATTATCGTCGCCGTAGGCGAGTACCCGGTGTCCAGCCTGAACGGACTGAGCCGGGCGCTGGGACAGTTCCGGGGCGGCGAGGATACCACCATTACCGTCTGGAGAGGCGGCAGGGAAGTGGTGCTGAACATCACGCTGGACGCAAAGACCAATCCCAACGGCTGATACAATGGCCTGCCGGCTGATCCGGCAGGCCTGTTTCTTAAATTTTGCCTGCATGAATTGAAATCAGGATCCGTTTGTGTTATACTAAACAGAAAAGACAGAGCGGAAAGCCCTGCCGGCTTCTTGGGTCTATCCCCGGCCGTCCGCGGATACACTTGAGAAGGAAACCGTTTTGGGGGGGAATCACCGTGGAAGAAACAAACCGTAAAGGAAACTGGAAACGAATCGTCATGACCGTGGTCTGCGTGATCCTCGCGCTGATCCTGCTGGCGATGATTTTTGTATCGGCATATGCCCTCCGGCTGCTGAATCTGATCGGAAGATACGATGAAAAGGATCCTCAGATTCTGACCCCGGAGCAGGTGGCAACATTGACGGAGCCGGAGGACAGCGTGGATCCCGATTTTACCGGGCCGATCCTGGATCCCGGGGACGTGACCTTTCCCACCGCGCCGGAGCATCCTCCGGAGCCCCAGCGGGAGCAGGTTAACATTCTGCTGATCGGCCAGGATCGCCGTCCCGGCGAGCCCCGGCAGCGCTCGGATTCCATGATCCTGTGTACCTTCGACAAGGAGAAAAACAGCATCACCATGACCTCCTTTATGCGGGATATGTGGGTGGACATCCCGGGCTATCAGCCCGCCAAGATCAACGCGTCCTACGCCTGGGGCGGAATGCCCCTGCTGACCAAGACCCTGGCCACCAATTTCGGCGTCCATGTGGATGCCTGTGTGGAGGTGGATTTCGGCGGCTTCCGGAAGATCATCGATCTGGTGGGCGGCGTGGACGTGACCCTCACCGCGGAAGAGGTTCGGTATTTCCGGGACGGCTGCGGATATGAGTATGTGGTGGGGCTGAACCACCTGAACGGTGAGCAGGCGCTGGCCTACTCCCGGCTTCGGGAAATCGGCACCGACTTCGGCCGCACCCAGCGCCAGCGGAATGTTATGACCGCAATCTTCCATGAATGCAAGGGAATGAGCTTCTCTCAGCTCATGTCGCTGCTGGAGGAGATTCTGCCGCTGATTACCACCGATATGACCAACAGCGAGATCATCGGCTACGCCACGGATCTGTTTCCGCTGCTGACCGGCGGCACCCTGCAAACTCTGCGGATCCCCGCCGACGGAATGTATGAAGGCGGATGGGTCAGCAAGCAGAGCGTTCTGCTGGTGGACTTCGAGGCGACACGGCAGCTGCTGTACGAAATGCTGATGCGGTGAACTCTCCGTTTCGGCACCGAATGCAAAATTTCTGTGAACAAGCCGTGAATAAGCCAAAAAGGGACTGGATTTTTTCTGGCGGATGCGGTAGGATATAGGACGCATATTTGATTATCCCCACATATGGAGGCTATAGAAATGAGAAACAAAAGAATGTGGCAGAGAGCGGGCATGAGCGCACTGTGCATCGTGCTGGCGCTGGTTCTGATCTCCATGATTTTTGTAACGGCCTACGCCAAGCATTATCTGGATGTGCTGGCGGGAGGAGATGAGCATAATTACACTCTGTCCTCGGATGACTGGGCCACGGCGACGGAAACGGCGGATCCGGATTTCACCGGCCCCTCGCTGGATCATACCGACGTAACGGTGGACACCATGCCCACGATCCCCGAAAGGCATGACAGCAGTGAAATGGTCAATATTATGCTAATCGGTGAGGATCGGCGTCCCGGCGAGTCCCGGCAGCGCTCCGACTCCATGATCCTGTGCTCCTTCAATCTCAAGACCAATACCCTCACCATGATCTCCTTCCTGCGGGACACCTATGTAATTCTGCCGGGAATCGGCGGCAACAAGCTGAACGCGGCCTATCAGTACGGCGGCCCCGCCAAGCTGGCGGAGACGCTGGCCGTCAACTTCGGCGTTCATGTGGACGCCAGCGTGATGGTGGATTTCGACGGCTTCCGGAAAGTGATTGATCTACTGGGCGGTGTGGATATCAACCTCACCGAGCGGGAGGTCAGGTATCTCTCCGGCGGAGGCTTCGCCGATATTGGCGTGCGCTTCGATGATCTGGTGGTGGGCATGAACCATCTGGACGGAGAGAAGGCACTGGCCTATTCCCGGATCCGGAAGCTCGACATGGACGCCTACCGGGCTCAGCGGCAGAGAACGGTGCTGACGGCTCTGATTAATGCGTACAAGAGCAAGGATATCGGCACCATGTTCAGCGTCGCGACTCAGATTCTGGACGCGAAGCTGGTCACCACCGACATGACCTCCCAGGAGATCATCGGCTATATCGGCCAGTTGTTCCCCTTGCTGTCCACAATCACCATCCAGAACCAGCAGATCCCGGCGGCAGGCTCCTACACGGAGGCTACCGTAGGCTCCTATCCCGACTGCAAAGTGGCGGATATGGAGCTTAACCGCGATATTCTGAAAAAGATCCTTTGGAACGAGTAACCGGTACCAAAAGCGGAGACGGGGAATTCCGTCTCCGCTTCTTCTTGGAAGTGGATGGTATTGGAAAGATTTTCCTGCAATCAATCGAACAAAAGTTTCTGTTTGAAGCGGGAAACGTATATTTTTCTGATTTTTCAGAAAAATAATTTCAGAAAAATAATTGTAGAAATAACCGCAAAGGGAATTGACAAAAAATGACAATTCTGTTATAGTTGTAACGTGTGAAAAATGGAGGGATCAAGATGGAACTGACAAAAAGTGAAATGCAAATCATGGATGTTCTCTGGCAGGACGGCGGCGCTCTTTCCAGATCGGATTTTCTGGAGCGCAGCGACGAGAAGAGCTGGAAGGACAGCTCTGTCCACATCCTGCTCAATGGGCTTCTGCGCAAGGGCATTATCCGGGAAGCTGGTTTCGTCAAGTGCAGCAAGACCTACGGGAGAACCTTCCTGCCCACGATGACCCGGGAGGAGTACTTTGCCGCTACGATTTACAGCCATCGTTATAAGCCCGAGATGACCGGCCTGATTGAGGCGCTGCTGAAGCGGCCGGAGGTCACCGAGCAGACGCTGGAGCAGATCGAGAAGCTGGTTCAGGCCAAAAAGGAAACGCTGGGCAAGTAAGATCAGGCATTTTACTGAGAAAACAAGAAAGGGAGCGGATCATCCGCTCCCTTTTCTGTTGTTATAGCTGCGCCGCGTCGGCGCCCTTGAGCTGGAGCTGCAGCCTGTCCGCGATCAGGGCGATGAACTCAGAGTTCGTGGGCTTGCCCTTGGTGTTGGAAACGGTGTAGCCGAAGAACCGCTGGAGGGTATCCAGGTCACCCCGGTCCCAGGCTACCTCGATGGCGTGACGGATGGCCCGCTCCACCCGGGAAGGCGTGGTCTGGAAGGTTTTGGCCACCTGGGGATAGAGCACCTTGGTGATGGCATTGATGACATCCATGTCATTGACGGCAATGATGATGGCCTCCCGCAGGTACTGATAGCCCTTGATGTGAGCCGGAACGCCGATCTCATGGATGATGCTGGTGACCATGGTCTCGATGCTGGCCTTGTCCGGGCGGCGACTGGGCTTGATCCGCAGGCTCTCCCCACCGCGGATCTCCTCCAGCCGCTCCACCAGCCCGGTCATGTCGCAGGGCTTCAGCATCAGATACCGGGCGCCCAGATTGACGGCGGCAGTCGCCACAAAATCGGTGATGAACCGGGATGTAGCCAGAATTGTGGGCCGCTTTTCCATTCCGGAAATGGCCTTGAGAACACTGATGCCGTCCTGCTTGGCCAGCATCAGATCCAGTACCAGCACATCGGGTTTGAGCTGCTGCACCATGCGAATGGCCTGATCGCCGTCACCGGCCGTTCCGATGACCTGAAAGCCGCCGGTATGGGACAGTGCGGCGGTCAGCCCGGCACAGAATTCTTCGGTGCCGTCTGCGATAAATACGGTTGTTGAATGATCCATAACTTCCTCTCCTGTCATTTGAAGATTCCCCTGAAATCCCGGCGGGAACGCCTGCCGGATGCGACAAAGATAATTTATCATAATGCGTCCGTTTTTGCAAGGAAAAACAGAAACAATCGCTCGTCAAAAGCTGTAAAATTTCGACAAAATGTGATTCGATTATAACTATTCGACAAAATTCGACAAAATCCGGCACCGGCAGGGAAGGCGGGAATCCGCAGTTGACGGAACGGACGCGATGGTGTAAAATAATTCATAATCAAGAAACCGGAGGTATTCACAATGAACGAAAGATGGAATCTGGATCCCCTGTACCGGGGATTTGCGGATCCTGCCTTTGAGGCGGATCTGAACGCCCTGAAGGCGGAGGTGGCACGGTTCGGCGAATTTGCCGCCGCTCTGCCGAAAACGGAGCCCACAGCCGGGCTGCGCCGGGGCATCGAACTGGAGGAGCGGATCACGGATCTGGCGAACAAGCTGGGAGAGTTCGCCTCCCTGCGCCAGAGCGCCGATTCCCGGGACAGTGAGGCCGGCTCCCAGATGGGGCGGGTCATGGCGGTCTACAGCGGCCTTGCCGCGCCGGATGCCGCTTTCCGGGACTGGGCGGCCAAGCTGCCGGATCTGATGGAACTGGTGGAGGGGGATCCCTTCCTGAAGGATTACCGTTTCCTGTTCAGCAAGATTCAGAAATCCAGCCGGTATCTGCTCAGCGGCCAGGGCGAAACCATCATGGCCAGAATGAGCCTGTCCGGCGGCTCCGCGTGGAGCGATCTGCAGCAGCACCTGACCAGCACCGTGCCGGTGTCCTACCGGGGCGGCACCACCAATCTGTCCGCCATCCGGAATCTGGCCTACGATCCGGATCCCACCGTCCGGAAGGAGGCCTACGAGGCGGAGCTGGCCTGCTATGACCGGATCAAGGACGCCGTGGCCTTCGCTCTGAATTCCATCAAGCTGGAGACCATCACCGACTGCGATCTCCGGGGCTACGCGTCACCGCTGGACAGAACCCTTCAGAATGCCGATATGGAAAAGGCCACGCTGGAGGCCATGCTGAGCGCCATGGATGAGTACCTGCCCAAATTCTGGCAGTATCTGAAGGTCAAGGCCAAGGCGCTGGGTCATAAAAACGGCCTGCCCTGGTACGATCTGTTCGCTCCCATGGGCAAGTCCTCCACCAAGTTCACCGCCGAGACGGCCAGAGACTATCTGGTGGAGCAGTTCGCTTCCTTCAATCCCGAGGAGGCGGAGATGATCGCCCATGCCTTCGATGACGCCTGGATCGATTTTTACCCCCGGGACGGCAAGGCCGGCGGTGCCTTCTGCGCCTATGTGGAGGCTCTGGAGCAGAGCCGGATTCTGACCAATTTCGACGGGATGTTCGGCGACGTGGTGACGCTGGCTCATGAGCTGGGACATGCCTACCACAACCACTGCCTGCGGCCCCACCGGACGCTGAACCGGGATTACTCCATACCTCTGGCGGAGACAGCTTCCACCTTCAATGAGTGCGTGGTCATGGCTTCCGCCATCCAAAAGGCCGCCGACGATGCGGAAAAGCTGGCGCTCATCGAGTCCCAGCTTCAGGATGCCACCCAGATCATCTGCGATATCTACTCCCGCTACCGCTTCGAGACCCGGGTCTTTGAAAACCGGGAGGAGAAGTTTATGGACGCGGATACCCTTTGCGATTTTATGTTAACCGCTCAGAAGGAATGCTACGGCGACGGTCTGGATCCCGACTGCCTGCATCCCTATATGTGGGTCTGCAAGAGCCACTACTACGGCCCCACCTTCTACAACTTCCCCTACGCCTTCGGCGGACTCTTCGCCAGGGGACTGTACGCCCAGTATGAGAAGGAAGGCGCCTCTTTCATTCCCAAGTACAAGAAGCTGCTCTACACCACCTCGGTGGCCACCGCGGAGGATACCGCCAAGGTCGCCGGCATCGATCTGACGGACAAGAACTTCTGGCGCGGCGCCCTGCAGACCATCGCGGAGCAGATCGACCTGTTCTGCCGGCTGGCGGAGGCGTAACATGGACAGAAGGATCAAGGCGCTGACGGATTTTCTGGATGCCTCCCACAGTGTCTACCACGCTGCGGCATACCTTGCGGAAACACTGGAAAAAGAGGGATACACCCGGCTTTTTGAGGGAGAAAAGTGGAGCCTTGCTCCCGGCGGAAAGTACTATCTCACCCGGGGCGGCACTGCCGTTATGGCCTTCCGGATTCCCCGGGGAGAAATCCGGGGCTTCCTGATGAGCGCCAGCCATTCCGACCGTCCTACCTTCAAGTTCAAGGAAAACGGGGAACTTTCCGGCACATATACCCGGCTGGCGGTGGAAAAGTACGGCGGAATGCTGATGGCGCCCTGGCTGGACAGACCCCTGTCTCTGGCGGGGCGGGTCACCGTGGAGACGGACACCGGTGCCGAAAGCCGGCTGGTGGACATCGACCGGGATCTGCTGCTGATTCCCAATGTGGCCATCCACATGAACCGCGGCGCCAACGACGGCTTCAAGTGGAATCCGGCGGTGGATCTGCTGCCGCTGCTGGGCGGCGCGGGTGCCGGAGGAAAGCTGGAAAAGCTGCTGGAAAAAGCTGCCGGCGGGAAAATTCTGGGTCACGATCTGTACCTGTATGTCCGGCAGAAAGCCAGTGTCTGGGGCGCGGACAGGGAGTATCTTTCCTCCGCGGCGCTGGACGATCTGGAGTGCGCCTGGTGCTGCACCCAGGGCTTCCTGGCGGCGCCGGAGAGCGAGAGCATTCCGGTGCTGTGCGTGTTCGACAGTGAGGAGGTGGGCTCCGCCTCCGTACAGGGCGCCGCTTCCCGGCTGCTGGAGATGACTCTCTGCCGGATTTGCGACGCGCTGGCGCTGGATCAGCGGATTCTGCTGGCCAATTCCTTCATGGTGTCCGCCGACAATGCCCACGCGGTGCATCCCAACCATCCCGAGTATGCCGACGCGTCCAACGCGCCGGTGGTCAACGGCGGCGTGGTTCTGAAATTCAATGCCAGCCAGCGCTACACCACCGACGGCGTATCCGCGGCCATTTTCCGCAAAGTGTGCGCAGGCGCCGGCGTGCCGGTGCAGACCTACTGCAACCGGGCGGATATTCCCGGCGGATCCACGCTGGGCAATATTTCCCTGTCTCAGGTGTCGGTGCTCACCGCTGATATCGGCCTTCCCCAGCTTGCCATGCATTCATGCTACGAGACCGCCGGCGTGAAGGACGCCCTGTATCTGCAGGACGCCATGACCGCCTACTACGGCTCTGCGCTGGAAATCCGGGGAGAGCAGTATTTTCTAAAGGAATTCCGGTAAAATTACCAGTTTTGATACCACAAAACTGTGGAAAAAGACCATTGCAACCGGTTTGCAAATATGATATGATATGCCTATCCAGGTGGATTGCGTCTACTCCACAAAAATAGGCGCCGTTCATCAAAAAAGGAGGATAATAAACAACCGTCAGACTCACGGTGCGGCAGTGTGGAGACCTGTCGTAATGCTTCCGCCGTATGTTTACCCGGCGGACAGTGAGAGTACACGCGAGGAGTCCGTGTGCTTAGAGTCAGGAAAGTATGGCAAGTTTAACCCTGAAGAACGTCAAGAAGATCTACCCGTTCAACGGCGACGACGCCAAGAAGAAGAAAAAGAAGAAGGGCGATCAGCCCGAGGAGAAGAAGTCCAACCTGCAGGTCACCGATAAGGGTGTCGTTGCGGTTCAGGAGTTCAACCTCGAGATCAAGGACAAGGAATTTGTCGTTCTGGTCGGCCCCTCCGGCTGCGGTAAGTCCACCACCCTGCGTATGATCGCGGGCCTGGAAGAGATCACCGAGGGCGAGCTGTGGATCGGCGACCGTCTGGTCAACGATGTGGCCCCCAAGGACCGGGATATCGCCATGGTTTTCCAGAACTACGCTCTGTATCCCCACATGACCGTGTACGACAACATGGCCTTCGCTCTGAAGCTGCGTCATACCCCCAAGGATGAGATCGACAAGGCTGTTCGGCAGGCTGCCGAGATTCTGGACATCACCCAGTACCTGGGCCGTAAGCCCAAGGCTCTGTCCGGCGGTCAGCGTCAGCGTGTTGCCATCGGCCGCGCCATCGTCCGGAGTCCTCAGGTCATGTTGATGGACGAGCCTCTGTCCAACCTGGATGCCAAGCTGCGTAACCAGATGCGTGCCGAGATCATCAAGCTGCGTGAGCGGATCAATACTACCTTTATCTATGTTACCCACGACCAGACCGAGGCTATGACGCTGGGCGACCGGATCGTCATCATGAAGGACGGCTTCATCCAGCAGATCGGCACGCCTCAGGAGGTCTTCAACCATCCCTACAACCTGTTCGTCGCCGGCTTCATCGGCGCGCCTCAGATGAACATGTTCGACGCCAACCTCGTCAAGCGCAACGGCAAGTACGCCGTGGAGCTGGGCGGTCTCACCGTCGAGCTGTCCGAGGACAAGCAGGCCGCTCTGAACGCCAACAACGTGGCCGAGCAGGTGGTGACGCTGGGCGTCCGTCCCGAGCATATCACCCTGGATCAGAACGGCATCGACGCCACCGTGGATGTCCACGAGCTGATGGGCTCCTCCATCCACCTGCACGTTACCGCTATGGGACGTGACGTGGTTATGATTATCTCCACCATGAACATGACCGGTGCCGAGGTGGCTGCCCTGTCCATGGGTGCCAAGGTCAAATTCTCCTTCCCCGGCAACGTTTGCCATGTCTTCAGCAAGGAGACCGGCATCAATCTGGAAGCCTGATCCCTACACAATCGCGGGCCGGCCTAACGGCAGGCCCGCTTTTTCGGTTCGGCAAGTGTGCAGGAATTCGGAGCGGGAAGGCGTTATTCTCATCACAATGACGAAAAATCGAAAAGTAACGGGTTGCGCAACGGGTTTCTCTTGACAAACGGCCGCAAAAGTATTAATCTTTAGGAGTGTGGGTCAAAGGAAAAATGACCCCCTTCGGGCGCCGTTCCGGAAACGGCAAAGCCCAGTATGAAAGACCCGCGGTTCGGCAAGAATGGATTCGGATCCGCTTCCGGCACCGCGTGACAAACCTTGGAATATGATACGTTGAGGAGAAATTGCTATGCGTGAAAGCGGCGTGCTGATGCACATTACATCCCTCCCCGGCCCCTACGGTGTGGGAACCATGGGAAAGCAAGCCTTTGCCTTTGTGGATTTCCTGAAAAAGGCCGGGCAGCGTTACTGGCAGATTCTGCCCCTGACTCCCACCGGTTACGGGGATTCCCCCTATCAGTCCTGTTCCACCTACGCCGGCAACCCCTACCTGATCGATCTGGAACTGCTGATCGAGGAGGGACTGCTGCGCCGGGAGGAAGTGGAATCCATCGACTGGGGCTGGCGAGCCGACAAGGTGGACTTCGGGATCCTCTATCATAACCGCTCAAAGGTTCTCCGCCTTGCTTACAGCCGGTTTGCCGGCGGCGAGGAATTCGAGACGTTCTGCCGCGACAGCGGAAGCTGGCTTCCCGACTTCGCCCTGTTCATGGCGCTGAAGGAAAAATTCCATGGTCAGCCCTGGTACCGGTGGGAGGATTCCCTGAAGTTCCGGGATCCGGGCGCCGTGTGGAATGCCCGCCAGGAGCTGAAGGAGGAGATCCGGTTCCATTGCTTCGTGCAGTATGTGTTCCACCGCCAGTGGAACGCCCTGCGGGCCTACGCCCACCAAAACGATGTACGCATCATCGGCGACGTGCCGATCTATGTTCCCTATGACTCCGCCGATGTGTGGAGCAGCCCCGAGTATTTCCAGCTCGACGAAAAGCTGGATCCCGTAGCCGTGGCAGGCTGCCCCCCCGATGCCTTCACCGCCGACGGTCAGCTCTGGGGCAACCCCCTGTACCGCTGGGATAAGATGGAGCGGGACGGCTACAG
>JAQXIT010000038.1 GCA_029007925.1 Bacillota bacterium
GCAAATTTATGAAATGTCAAGTGGCGCACGAAGCCCATAAAAAAGTCATAAGGAGAACCCAATGGAAGAACTTCTCAATCCTGTCCAGGAGGAAACCGTGGAGGTCGTGGACATCCAGTTTCGTCCGGGACAGAAGATCTATTTCTTTGACCCCGACGGCATGACCTTCCAGACAGGCGACCATGTGGTCATGGATACCGCCCGGGGCGCCGAATTCGGCATCTGCGCCGGGGGCAACCATACCATCTCCACCCGGGATGTGGTGGCGCCCCTGCGGAAGATCCTCCGCAAAGCCAACGCCCAGGACGAAAAGATCAACGCCGAGAACCGCAGCCGGGAAAAGCGCGCCTTTGAGATCTGCATGCAGAAGATCGGGCACCACGGCCTGGATATGCAGCTGGTCTCCGCCGAGTGCGCCTTCGACGGCAGCAAGATCCTGTTCTATTTCACCGCCGACGAGCGGGTGGACTTCCGGGAGCTGGTGAAGGATCTGGCCGGCGTCTTCCACACCAGGATCGAGCTGCGTCAGATCGGCGTCCGGGACAAGGCCAAGATGGTGGGCGGTCTGGGCATCTGCGGCCGGCCCTTCTGCTGCGCCAGCTTCCTGGACGATTTCCAGCCCGTGTCCATCAAGATGGCAAAGACCCAGAATCTCAGCCTGAACCCCACCAAGATCTCCGGCACCTGCGGCAGGCTCATGTGCTGCCTGAAGTACGAGCAGGATACCTATGAGAGCCTGATCCGCACCAGCCCCAAGCCGGAGTCCTTCGTGGACACCCCCGACGGCCGGGGCACCGTGGTGGAGGCGGACATCCTGCGCCAGCGGGTGAAGGTGCGGATGGAAGAGAATCCCGAGACCGTGAATGTCTACGCCAACGAGGACATCGCCGTCCTGCGCTCCGGCAAGGCCAGAAAGAACGACCCGCCCATCCCCGCGGATCTGGCCCCCATCTCCGGCGCCGGCAAGCGCCCCAGGAAGCAGGAGCAGGAGGAGGACGCCCCCATTCTGGAGTCCATCCGCTTCCGCTACAGCACCGAGACCATCGCCGAGGCCTCCGTCGTCCCCGCCGAAGGGCAAGCCCTCCAGGAGGCGGAGGAGCAGAAGCCCGCCCGTTCCCGCCGCCGCAGGGGAAGCCGCCCCGAGGCCGCCCCCAAAGGGCAGGAGCAGAAGCAGGACGAAAAGCCCGAAAAGCAGGGGCAGAAGAGCCAGGGCGCCGAGGAAAAGCAGGAGCAGCAGCGCCGTCCCCGCCGGGAGCAGCGTCCCCGGGGCCAGAAGCCCCAGCGCGGCGAGGCCAGGGAGGAAAATGCCCAGCGCCCGGAAAAGCAGCAGGCTGCAAAAAGCGAAACCGGCGAGCAGAAAAACCGCGGCCAGAGCCGCCCGCCCAAAAAGCAGCAGCCCCAGCAGCAAAGCCCCGATGCCGGGCAGACCGCCGCCCCCGCCGATGGCGAAGCCAAAAAGCCCCGCCGCCGCCCCAATAACCACCGCCCCCGCCGCCCCAAAAATCCCCAGTCCGGCGGGGATGCCGGGGAATAACGCCTCTACTGCCGGTAGAATTCAACTTCCGGTAGAATTCTACCCAGGATTTCTAAACAAAACGTGCCGTTCCCGATGGGGAGGGCACGTTTTTATTTACTTTCGGTTTGGGGACAGGTATAATAGAAGCAAAGAAAAGATTCAAGGAGGTCTTCGCAATGTCCTTTACCATATTCGTTGACGGAAGCGCCAATCTGCCGGACAGAGTTCTGGAGGAAAAAGCCATCCGCATTCTGCCCTGCAGTTATTCCCTGGACGGTGTCCCCGGCACCTACAACGGCAATCTGGACAGCTTCGATGCCCATCTGTACTATGAAAAGCTGGCCTCCGGCGTCCGGGTGCAGACCAGCCTGCTCAATACCCAGCTGTTTCTGGACCATTTCCGCCCGGAGGTGGAAAAGGGGCAGGACGTGGTGTACATCAGCATGTCCTCGGGCATCAGCGGCACCTTTCAGGCGGCAAAAATCGCCTGCCAGGAGCTGGCGGAGGAATATCCCCAGCGCACCGTCCGGGTGGTGGATTCCCTGGGGGCTGGCTTCGGCATCGGCCTGATGGCCTGCAAGGCCTCGGATCTGCGGGCCAAGGGCAGAACCGCCGCCGAGACTGCGGATTTTCTGGATGGCGACGCCCACAATACGCTCCAGTTCTTCACGGTAGACGACCTGAACTTCCTCAAGCGCACCGGCAGAGTCAGCGGTGCCACCGCCATGATCGGCACCGTGCTGAACATCAAGCCCGTGCTCTGGGGCGACCCCACCGGCCACATCACCGCCCGGAGCAAGCAGCGCGGCAGGAAGAAGGCGCTGGCCGCCATCGCGGAGGAATACAAAAACGCCGTCATCGACGCGGCAAACCAGTGCGTCGCCATCTCCCACGGCGATTGTGAGGAGGAGGCGCAGCGCCTTGCGGAGCTGATCTGCGCCGCGGCAAAGCCCAGGGAGCTGATCATCGCCCCCCACGAGCCCTTCACCGGCGCCCACGTCGGCCCGGGTATGCTGGCTCTGTTCTTCCACGGCAAAAACCGCGCCGACATCTGAATCCAAAAAACAGAAATGGCATGACCCGCCGGGTCATGCCATAATTTATATGTTCCTGCTTTGCGAAGGAAACCGATAAATTGTAATTTGGCGGGCTGGATAAACGGGAAACCGAACCGCGCGGCGGAACCCAAGGCTCCCTCTGTGAGGGAGCTGGCCGCGAAGCGGACTGAAGGAGAGAGCGTTGGTTGACCGCCAGCGCTTCTAATGTTACCGCATCTAAAATCCGGGGCTCTCTCCTTCAGTCAGCCTTCGGCTGACAGCTCCCTCCCAGAGGGAGCCTTGGTGCACGCTGTTCGTTACCCGGTTCCATGCAACGCCACGTCAAATTACAATTTGTCATACGATGTTATGTATCGGCAGTCTGCAAATTGGCGATGGACAGCTCCCTGGGATAGAAGAACCGGATTTTCTCCTTTGCGACGGATATTTCGATGTCCTTGCCCCGGCGCAGCTCCCCGTCTAAGTTGACGGGAGTGGTTTTGTCGCAGTGGATGACCACCCGGTGGGTGCGGTAATGACGGATCAGATCGGGCAGCTCCTTGTAGCGGCCGTGTTTGTATTTTACCACCACCAGGGCCACCTGGAGCCGGGTGACCTTCTTCACCAGCAGCACATCCACCAGCCCGTCGGTGGGGTCGGCCACCCGCACGGGGGTGAAGCCGCCGCCGTAGAACC
>JAQXIT010000039.1 GCA_029007925.1 Bacillota bacterium
ATACGCTCAAGTCAAAGTAGTTCGTATTCAGGTCGTACCACTCCGTAAGCATCACGCCGTGCCCAACGCCGTTCTCATCGATCGTCAGATCCACGCCGCTGCCCTTGCCGCCGGTGTCAAATCCGAACCCCTTGTCGAGGGTCACGCCCGCCGCCGCCGTGACGGTGAATTCGTATTCCTGCTGCGCGCAGACCACATCCGCGCCGTGGATCGTGAGCAGCGCCGGCGTGCCAAGTTCACATTCTATAAGGAGCGCATGAGGCACGCCGTCACTGGTTGCTATCTCGCAATACTCCGGTGTTTTGCCGTTCACGGTGACGGCCGGCGCTTCCGTCAGACCGTTGTTGTCCAGATCAATAAAGCACTTATAGCGCGTGTCAGCCTGGAACACCTCGGCGCTGGACATCGTATACCAGTCGTAGCCCATTCCGCCAACAATGTATTGATCCCAACTACCACGCAGAATATCGTCTGCGCTGAATGTGACGCCCAGGTTCGTGGATGCAAAGGAGAGCGTGATGTCCTTCGGTGTATTGCCCACCTGGAAGCCGTCCACCTTGATGGCAAGGCTGCCGGGCTCCGTCGGTGTGCCAAGGTCACAGCCTATACTGAGCTTCTCAGGCACGCCGGCGAAGTATGGGAGCGTACAATAATCCGGTGTGTTGCCGTTAACGGTGACAACCGGCACTTCCGTCAGGCCGTTGCTGTCCAGATCGATTACGCACCGATAGAGCGTGCCAGCCTGGAACGCATCATTGTTTGTAACGGGATAACGGTCACCGTCAGCAGCGTATTTATCCCACCGAATATACTGAATATCGTCTTCGCTGAAGGTGATGCCCGTGATCGTGGATTCAAAGGTGTAGGTGCAGTCATTCGGCGTTTTGCCCACCTTGAAGCCGTCTACCGTGATAGCGAGGCTGCCGGGCTCCTCCGCAAAGGCTGTGACCGGGAAGAGTGCCAGTACCATGCAAAGGCACAGCAGAATACCAAAAATTCGTTTTTTCATTATGTTTCCTCACTTTCTCCCGCGCAGCTTTCCGCGGGGTGTACATTTTCATCCTTATTTTCCGGCGGCAGCAGGCCGTCCAGCGAAAATTCATAGCGCATGGCAAGCTGCCGGAACAGTTCCTCCATAACCTTCTGCGCGATGCCGCGCATATCCAGTCCTGCGAGGAAGCGAAGCACCTGCTGCAGCTCCTCCTCCGGCACCTTGTAGCCCCGCAGAGCCAGGGTCACAAATTTGTTCAGCTTTCGCTCCAGCGGGAATTCCGCCGTGCAGGGATTGGCCATATACCCGCGCATCAGCCCCGCCGAGCCAAGCTCCAGCTCGTAAAAGTCCTGCTCCTTAAGCTCCGGCTGATACGGGCCGAAGATGCTCTGCAGCTCCTTCGCCGTAGCACGCTGTATGTAGTCCAGAAGGGGCTGCTGAGTGTAGGCCTCCAGATAGATCTCCCGCAGATTTTCGTTCAGCTCCGTCAGCGTGATCTGCAGCGAGGTTTCCGCCGCGTAGACGTACACCGGCGGGAGCGCGGTGCCTGCAACTTTTCTGGCAATGCCGAACTGGTTTTCAAACATGAATTCCACCAGCTCCAGCAAAACGCCGTCCTTGCTGTGGAACAGATTCTGAAAACTGCTGGAGGAGACCTGCGCCTCCTTTAGAATCTGCAGCATGGTCGTCTGATGATATCCGTTTTCCAGAAACAGCCTGACACAGGCCTGCAAAATCCGTTTTTCCGTTTGAAGCCCGTCGCTTCGTACTGCCAATCAATCACCCTCTGCCGCACAAATTGGTTTACAAAACAATTATAGCAGATATGCATCCGTTTTTCAAGATGGGGACAAGAATTATTTCAAAAAATTTGTAAGACCGTATCACGAGAAAGAAAGGGACAAATAACCCTTTACAGGATAAACACGGAAGAATTTCAGCGTTTCCGGCGCACAGACTTAGAGGAGCAAGTTTGTTTGTCCCTATGGTTGCCGCCGAGTGCAACTGTTTTGTCGATCAGCTCTGCAGTCTTTGACGCAAAAGTTCAAGGGGCTTTAGCAGCTTATATTTCTGCCAATTTTCCTGTATCCTGTGCCATCTCCAAGGGTATTCCTTCAAAAAGGTATATGGACGCTAATGAGCTTGTTTCCGCAGTTTCCGAAATCGGTTCAAATTTTGCGGTTGTCAGCAAATTGTCAGCAAGGTCAGGAACCGCAGATTCAGAATCTCAAAAAAGTTCGTAAAACGCATAAAAAGAACCCCAAAACCATCCGGTTTGGGGTTCTTTTTGGTGGAGACAACAGGACTCGAACCTGTGACCTCATGCGTGTGAAGCATGCGCTCTAACCAGCTGAGCTATGCCTCCAACGGGAACGGATTGATTATACCACAGATTCCGGAATTGTCAAGACCAATTTCTTGCCACTTGCGCTTTTTCAAAAATCTGCTACCATAGAGGGGAAATGAGGTGTTTTCATGCGTTACGGCAATATGGTTCCCGGGGTTTTTCTGGCACGGCCCAACCGGTTTATCGCCCATGTGGAAATCGGCGGGAAAACGGAAGTTTGTCATGTCAAGAATACCGGCCGGTGCCGGGAGCTGCTGCCCCCGGGCGCCGGGGTCTGGTGCCAGCGCTCCGACAATCCGTCCAGAAAGACCCAATACGACCTGATCGCCGTCCAAAAAGGGCATCGGCTCATCAACATGGACTCTCAGGCACCCAACGCGGCGGCGAAGGAATGGCTTCTGTCCGGCGGGCTGGGAGATGTGGAGGCGCTGCGGGCCGAGACCGTCCACGGCGATTCCCGGTTCGATTTTTCCTTCGTCAAGGATGGACGGCAGTGTTTTCTGGAGGTCAAGGGCGTCACGCTGGAGGACGGCGGCGTCTGCGCCTTCCCCGACGCGCCCACGGAGCGGGGCGCCAAGCATCTCAGGGGTCTGATCCGGGCGGTGCGGGAGGGCTTCGGTGCCTATGTTCTGTTCGTGATCCAGATGGCGGATATCCGGTACCTCCGCCCCAACGACGCCACCGACCCCGCCTTCGGCGCGGCGCTGCGGGAGGCGGCACAGCAGGGCGTCACCGTTCTGGCCATGGACTGCGACGTGACCGAGAACTCCATGACCATCCGCCGCCCGGTACCGGTGGTTTTGGGGAGTGGAGAGTTGAGAGTTAAGAGTGGAGATTAGGAATCAGGAATTAAGAATGTCATTGCGAGGAGGGGGCGCCCCCCACGCGGCAAGCTTGCGGAAGTCTTTGCGCAGGATTTTCATGGAATTCCCCCTTCCCGCAAGCTCCCTCGGAAAGACAGGTTTTGGGTGAATGACAGCACTCCCCCGCGGAATACCGCGGGGGAGTGCTTTTTCAGCCGCGCATAATGCGGCGTCTTGCGATATTGATGGGGCCTTCCTGCATATGGTTGATCCACGCCAGGCTCTTGCCGCAGCCGTAGGCCACGCAGGAATCCGCGTCGTCGGCCACCCGGCAGATCACGCCGGTGCGCTCGGTCAGCAGCCTGTCCATGCCCCAGATCTGGCTGCCGCCGCCGGTGAGGGTGATGCCGTTCTCCGAAATGTCGCTGACCAGCTCCGGGGAGGTCTCCTCCAGCACGGACAACACCTCGTCGGCAATCTGCCGGGCGGGGCGCCGCAGCACCTCCTGAATCTCCGAGGACATCAGCGTCAGCTCCCGGGGCATACCGGTTTTGGCGTCCCGCCCCTTGATGTTCATGCTGATGTTTTCCGGACGGGTATAGACGCTGCCGATCTGGATCTTGATATCCTCCGCCGTGACCTGCCCGATGACCACGCCGTGCTTCCGGCGGACATACCGGGCGATGGCTTCGTCCATGGCGTCGCCGGCCCCCTTGATGGAGGAGGACACCGCCACGCCGTTGAGGCTCAGCACCGCCACGTCGGTGGTGCCGCCGCCGATATCCACAATCATCTGCCCCTTGGGCCCCCGGATATCCAGTCCCGCGCCCATGGCTGCCGCCAGAGGCTCCTCGATGAGGTACACCCGGCGGGCGCCGGCGTCGATGGCGGCGTTGATTACCGACCGCTCCTCCACCTCCGTGACGCCGCTGGGAACGCAGATGACCACTCTGGGCTTGGGGGTGAACATGGAGGATCGGGACGCCTGACGGAACAGCGCCTGCAGCATTTTCACCGTCATCTCATGGTCGGAGATGACGCCGTCCTTCAGCGGGTGCATGGCCACCACGTTGCCGGGGGTGCGCCCCAGCATATTCCGGGCGGCGGCGCCCACCTGCAGGATCTTGCCGGTATTCTTATCCACGGCCACCACGGAGGGCTCCCGGACTACGATGCCCTTGCCGTCCTCAAAGATCAGCACGTTGGCGGTTCCCAGGTCGATGCCCAGGTCATGGGAAAACAAACGAAAACGCATAATCTTCACCTACTTCGTCTTTGGGTCGTGCCGGGCAGCCGCCACGGCACCGCAATGTACTTCTCCGGCACCTGCCGTCAGCAAAACGCGGGCGCATTCGCTGGCGGTGGCACCGGTGGTAATGATATCGTCCAGCATCAGGATCCGCTTGCCCCGGAGGCGCTCCGGATGGACGGATCTGTATGCGCCCAGAACGTTTGCACGGCGCTGTGCCGCCCCGGAGATACCGGATTGGGGACGATTGTGCCGGATTTTCTTCAGCAGCCGCACCGGCTCCATGTCCAGCTCCCTGCCCACGGCCTTTGCCAGCAGCTCCACCTGATCGAAGCCCCGGCGGAGCTTCCGCGGGGAACTGATGGGCACCCATGTGAGAAGGTCGAAGCCCTCCGGGTACCGGGCGCGGATTTTCGCCGCCAGAAGCCTCCCGTAGCATTTTGCATAGCTGCGGCGGCCCCGGAACTTATAGCGCAGCAGGCTCCGGCGGGCGGTGTCTTCATAATACCACAGCGCCAGCCAGCCGTCCAGAAACGGCAGCTTCGTCCGGAAAAGCGGGTATTCCGGAGCATCCATCCGGCAATCTTCGCACAGATCCTGTTCACCGCTTTCCAGAATCGCGCCGCACAGGACGCATTTGGGCGGATACAGCAGCTTCAGAAGGCTCATTCCGTCCTCCCCTGCAAGCGCAGCTTCAAGCCGGTGTAGCGGCGGTTTTTCCTGGCGTTTTCCGTCATGGCCGCCACGGTCTCCGCCCGTCCGACAATGATGAGCAGCTCCCGCGCCCGGGTAATGGCGGTGTACAGCACGCTGCGGCTCAGCAAATAGGGCGAGCCGCCCCAGGCCGTCAGAATCACCGCCCGGTATTCGCTGCCCTGACTTTTGTGAACGGTCATGGCGTAGGCCGGCTCCAGCTCGTTTAACTGGGTGAAGTCGTACTCCACTTCCCGGTCGTCATAGACCACCGTCAGCGTCTCCATATGGGGATCGATCCGCGCCACGGTGCCGATATCGCCGTTGAATACCCCGGCGCCCACGGCGCTGCCGTCGGTTTTCTTCCACATTATATCATAGTTGTTCCGGATTTGCATCACCCGATCGCCTTCCCGGAAAGAAAAATCTCCGGACTGGCGCTCTTTTTTGGTAGGCTGGGGCGGATTCAGCGCCGCCTGCAGGGTCTGATTCAGCACAGCGGTGCCCACGCCGCCCTTCCGGGTGGGGGACAGCACCTGAATCTGCTCCGAAGGAATCCCCATGTTCTTCGGCAGGCGGACGGCGCACAGTCCCGTGACGGTCTGGCGCACTTCCTCCTCCGAACGGCAGGGCAGGAAGAAAAAGTCGCTTTTTACGTTTTTCAGCTCCGGCATTTCGCCGCCGTTGACCCGGTGGGCGTTCATGACGATGAGGCTCTGCCGGGCCTGGCGGAAGATCTCCGTCAGCCGCACCGAGGGCAGCGCGCCGCTGCGGAGCATATCCCCGAAGGGGAACCCCGGCCCCACCGGCGGAAGCTGATCCGGATCTCCCACCAGAATCAGCCGCTTTCCCTTGGGCACCGCCCGCAGCAAGCTGTGGAGCAGCTCGATATCCACCATGGACATCTCGTCCACGATGACGGCGTCGGCCTTCAAAGGGTTGTCCTCATCTTTGGCAAAAAACATCAGGCCGGTATTGGGATCGATGCCCGCCTCCAGCAGCCGGTGGATGGTGGAAGCCTCCTGACCGGTGACCTCCGTCAGCCGCTTGGCCGCCCGACCCGTAGGCGCCGCCAGCACGCATTCCAGCTCCATCCGGGAAAACAGGGAGAGAATGCCGTTGAGAATGGTGGTTTTGCCGGTACCGGGACCGCCGGTGATCAGCAGCACCCCCCGGCTGACCGCCTCCCGGATGGCCTCCTCCTGCCGTGGGGAATACCGGATGCCGCTGGTTTCGGATACCTCTTTCATCATGGCGTTCAGCCGCTTTGGCTCCGGGAAGTCCTCCCCGGCAAAGTCCAGCAGCCGGGCGGCGCAGTATTCCTCCGCCTCGCTGAGCCGGGGCAGGTAGATCACCGTAATGCCCGCCAGGGTGCAGCGGGTCAGCCGTCCGGTCTCCACCAGCGACGTCAGCTCCTTGTTCACCGCCTCCGGCTCCACGGACAGAAGTTGAGCCGTGGCCGGAATCAGCTTGTCCTGAGGCAGAAAGCTGTGACCCGCCGTGAGATTGTAGTTCAGCTCAAACAGGATTCCCGCCCGGATCCGGCGGGGATCGTCCCCCGCCACCCCCAGCTCGATGGCGAACCGATCCACCGCGCCAAAAGGCGCCTCCAGGCCCTCATCCATCAGTAAGTACGGATCATCATACAGCAGCTCCACGGTGCTTTCGCCGTAGAGCTTGTACACCCGCACCGCCAGTTCCGCCGGCAGGGCGTGCTGGGCAAAAAATTCCATCAACTGGCGCATTCCCACCCGGAGACGGAATTCCTCTCCGATGGCTCTGGCCTTCTCCCGGGAGATGCCCGGCACCTCGGCCAGCCGCTCCGGCTCCCGCTCCATTATCAGCAGGGTCTGATCCCCGAACCGCTCCACAATCCGTCCGGCGGTTTTGGGGCCGATGCCCTTCAGAATCCGGCTGGAGAGGTAAGCCAGGATCTCCGTGCCGGTCTGGGGCATGAGCCGCTCCAGAAACTCCGCCTCGAACTGGCGGCCGTAGCTGGCGTGGCTGCTCCATTTTCCCGTGACCATCAGCCGCTCGCCCACTGCGGGCATGGGAATGGTGCCCACCACGGTGACATTCTGACCGCCGCCCACCGAAAGCCGGAGGACGGCGTAGCCGTTTTCGTAATTCTGAAAAATCACGGCGCTGACCGCGCCCTGAAGAATCTCCAATTCCTGTTCAGCCAAGTCGCTTACGCTCCCGTTCCAGTCTGGCAGGCAGCTCCTCCAGACCGCAAAATTCGATTCCCTGCCCCAGGCGGCACAGCGCTTCCCGCTCCCCGGCCGTCAGACCGCAGTCCACCAGCAGCACCGGGCTGCGCAGGAGTCCCAGCTCCCGCAGGCGGCACAGCCCCCGCACCGTCCGCAGTTCCTTCAGCCCCGGACGGCACAGACACACCGCCGCGGCGCCCCGGCCTCCCGGCAGCAGCCATCCAGCCGCTGCCCACAGCGCGCACACCAGCCCGAAGGCCGCCAGCGCGCCCATCAGCACAAAGACACCCTCCATCGGATTCACCTCATATTATTGTATGCGCCGGAATGGGCCGAGGTGAAGGCGGGTATCCTTTTTTTTATAGTTTACAATATTTTGGGGTGCTTGAAAAGCCCCTTTCTCGAAATCTTTTCAATTTTATAGTTCATTTTCTGAATATTAACAAAATTTTCTTGAAACCCTGCGGGGTTTGGAGTATACTATATGGGAAAATTGGCATGGGGTATCCTATTTGGGGGAGGACGCGGATGAAAGATCTGAGCTTACTGGTCTGGCTGACCCAGCTTGGCCTCAGCGTGGCGGTGCCGCTGGCGGGCTTTATCCTGCTGGCCGTCTGGCTGCGCAGCCGCTTCGGTCTGGGGAGCTGGATCCTGTGGGTGGGTATCGTTCTGGGTCTGGTGTCCGCCATCGACGGACTGCGAACCTCGCTGAAAGCCCTTTCCCGGTTGACCCGGAACCGGCACGACCCGGAGCCCCCTTCCGTTTCCTTCAATGACCACGACTGATGTGGGAGGTAACCATGGATTCCCGTAAACTCGTTTGGCAAGAAACCGGCATCGTCGCTCTGGGACAGGCTCTGTGCGTGGGCGTCATGCTGGGAATTTTCGCGCTGCTGGGCAAATTCGACCGCGCCGTGCTGCTGGGCGGTATTTTCGGAGGGCTTCTCGCCGTCCTGAATTTTTTCTTCATGGCAGTATCTGCCATGATGGCGGCGGACAAGGCCGAGAATCAGAACGTCAAGGGCGGTCAGGCCACCGTACAGATTTCCTATCTGCTGCGGCTGGCGGTGCTGTTCCTGATTCTGTTCGCGCTGGTGAAAAGCGGTCTGTGCAACGTCATCGCCGCGGTGCTGCCCCTCCTCTTTAACCGCCCCATTCTTTCCATAGGCGAATTTTTCCGAAAGTCAGGTGAGACAAAGGCATGAACGTCAATGTGACCGGCCCCTTTATCTACTTCACCATTCCCATCTTCGGCGGCATCGACATCACCCAGACCACGATCTCCTCCCTGGTGGTCACCCTGCTGCTGATCGCCGCCTGCGTCATACTGGGCAAAAATGTCCGCAAGCGCCCCGACGGCAAGCAGGTGCTGGTGGAAAAGGGCGTGATGATGATCCACAACATGGTGGTGGACACCATGGGCGCCCACAACGCCCACTGGACGCCCTTCATCCTCACGGTGTTCCTCTCCTCCATCTGCGGCAGCCTCATCGGCATGACCGGCTTCCTGCGCTCCACCACCGCCGACCTCAGCACCACCCTGACCTGGGCGGTGATGGTCAGCGTCATCATCTGGTTCAACAGCATCAAAAACAACGGCTTCCTGGGCTGGCTGAAGGGCTTCACCGAACCGGTGGTGGTCATGACTCCCATGAACATCATCTCCGAAATCGCCCAGCCCATTTCCATGGCCTTCCGTCACTTCGGCAACGTGGCCGGCGGCGGCGTCATCACCAGCATTCTCTACACCGCCCTGGCAGGTCTGTCCGCCACGATCCTGAATCTGATCGCCGGCAGCGGCTGGGCCGTGGGCGTCATTGCGCTGGCGCTGGGCGCGGCAGCCATCGTCTGGGGCATCCGGGCCGGGAAGAAGGGCCGGCTCGTCGCCGGCATCGTGCTGGCGGTGCTGGGCGCCTTCGGACTGCTGCAGGCTCTGGGGCTTCTGTCCGGCGTGCCCGTTCTCCAGTTCGGCATTCCGGCGGTGCTTTCCGTTTATTTCGACCTTTTCTCCGGCTTCGTCCAGGCGCTGGTGTTCAGCCTGCTGACCATGGTCTATATTGCCGGTGCCTGCCCCGAGCCCGCCGCGGCGGAGGGCAACTGATCCCGTCAACCCTGAGTTTTCATATATCAACAACATTTTAGGAGGAACTATTTATGGGTATGGAATTCAATATGTATTTTCTGAAGGCTTGCTGCGCCATCGGCGCGGGTCTGTGTATGGGTATCGGCGCCATCGGCCCCGCTCTGGGCGAAGGCAATGCCGTCGGCAAGGCTCTGGAGGGCATGGCCCGTCAGCCTGAGGCCGCCGGCGCTCTGCGTACCAATATGATCCTGGGCTGCGCCATCACCGAGACCACCGGCATCTACTCCCTGCTGATCTCCTTCCTGATCCTGTTCGCCACCAACGTCTGATTTTCCGTTCTTTTCATCTCATCTATCGAAAGGAGCGGAGTCAGTGGAAGGATTTGAAAGCTTTATCGGTGTCAACTTCTGGACGGCTCTGTTCACGCTGCTGAATTTCGTGGCGCTTTTTCTCGTGCTGAAACGGTTCCTTTACCGGCCGGTGATGGATATGATTCAAAAGCGGCAGAAGGAAATCGACGATATGTATCAGGAGGCGGACACCGCCCAGACCCAGGCCAAGGCCATGGAGACGGAGTACCGTCAGAAGCTGGCCGACGCCGCCGAAACCGGCGAGCGGGTTGTCAAGGAGGCCGTGGCCAGAGGTCAGGCCAGAGAAGAGGAAATCATCCGTCAGGCCAACGCGCAGGCTGCCGCCATTCTGGACAAGGCCGGCGCGGATATCGCCATGGAAAAGAAGAAAGCCGTCAACGACGCCAAGGACGAAATCTCCGTCATTGCCGTGGCCATCGCGGAGAAGGTCGTGGGTCGGGAACTGCGGGATGCCGATCAGTCCCGGCTGGTGGACAGCTTCATCGACGAATTGGGTGACGGCGTATGACCCGGATCGGCAGCGTTTACGGCGAGGCGCTCTACGCCCTTGCCCGGGAGGAGGGTCTGGAGGACTCCCTTCTGAAGGAGCTGGACGTGCTGAAGGACGGCTTTGCCCGGGAACCGGATTTTCTGCGGCTGCTGGCCGCCCCGAACCTCTCCAAGGAGGAGCGGTGCCGGATTCTGGACGACTGCTTCCGGGGCAAGGTTCACCCCTATCTTCTGAATTTTCTGAAGATTCTCACGGAAAAGGGTTATTCCCGCCATTTTCCCCATTGCTGCGATGCCTACCGTGAGCACTACAATCAGGATCACGGCATTTTGCCGGTCTGCGCCGTGACCGCCGTTCCCCTCACCGGGGAGCAGACCGTCCGGCTCACTCGCAAGCTGGAAGCGATCACCGGCAAAACCATCGCGCTTACCAACCGGGTGGATCCCCGGTGTCTCGGCGGCGTCCGTCTGGATTACGACGGCAAGCAGCTGGACGACACGGTCTCCCACCGGCTGGAGTCTGTCCGCGGCATGCTGAAAGCCGCGGTACTCTGATGTAAGAAAGCAGGGACAGTATGGAATTGAAACCCGAAGAAATTACAAAAATCATCCGCGCCCAGATCAAAAACTACGAAAACCGGATGGAATCCAGTGAAACCGGCGTCGTCATTCTGGTGGGCGACGGAATCGCCAAAGCCTCCGGTCTGGACAACTGTATGTCCGGCGAGCTGATCGAATTCCCCAACGGCTCCTACGGCATGGCCCAGAATCTGGAGGAGGACACCGTATCCATCGTCATTCTGGGTACCGACAGCGGTATCAAGGAGGGCGACACCGTCAAGCGGACCGGCCGGGTGGTCTCCGTTCCCGTAGGCCGGGGGCTCATCGGCCGGGTGGTCAACGCGCTGGGCGAGCCCATCGACGGCAAGGGCACTATCGCGTCCGAGGACTACCGCCCCATCGAAATGCCGGCGCCCGGCATCATCGACCGAAAGCACGTCAGCCGTCCGCTGCAGACCGGCATCAAGGCCATCGACTCCATGATCCCCATCGGCCGGGGTCAGCGTGAGCTGATTATCGGCGACCGGCAGACCGGTAAAACCACCATCGCCACCGACACCATCCTGAACCAGAAGGGCAAAAACGTGATCTGCATCTACGTCGCCATCGGTCAGAAGCGTTCCACCGTGGCGCAGGTGGTGGAGAACCTGACCGTGGGCGGCGCCATGGACTATACCATCGTGGTCTCCGCCACCGCCTCCGAGCTGGCGCCCATGCAGTATATCGCCCCCTACGCCGGCTGCACCATGGGTGAGCATTTCATGCGTCAGGGAAAGGACGTGCTGATCATCTACGACGATCTGAGCAAGCACGCCGTGGCCTACCGCGCCATTTCCCTGCTGATTCGCCGTCCCCCCGGACGGGAGGCCTATCCCGGCGACGTATTCTATCTCCATTCCCGTCTGCTGGAGCGGGCGGCGCAGCTCTCCGACGAGCTGGGCGGCGGCAGCCTCACGGCTCTGCCCATCATTGAGACCCAGGCCGGCGACGTGTCCGCCTACATTCCCACCAACGTCATCTCCATCACCGACGGTCAGATCTTCCTGGAGAGCGAGCTGTTCCACGCCGGCGTCATGCCCGCCGTGAACCCCGGCATCTCCGTGTCCCGTGTGGGCGGCGATGCCCAGATCAAGGCCATGAAGAAGGTGGCCGGCTCCCTGAAGCTGCTGTACTCCCAGTACCGGGAGCTGCAGAGCTTCGCCCAGTTCGGCTCCGATCTGGACGCGGACACCAAGTCCCGTCTGGCCCTGGGCGAGCGGATCGTGGCGGTGCTGAAGCAGCGCAACAACGCCCCCGTGGAGGTTGCCCATCAGGTGTGCATCATCTACGCCGTGACCAACGGGTATCTCAGCGGCCTCGCGGTGGATCGGATTCCCGAATTCGAGCAGCGGCTGTTTGAGTTCATGGACAACCGGCATATGGACATTCTGGACGCCATCCGCACCTCCGGAAAGCTGGAGCCCACCACCGAGGAGGCGCTGAAGGCCGCCCTGGACGAGCTTCTGCCCGAATTCACCAAACCCGAATAAGGAAGGAGGTTCCCCATGGCTGGCATTTCCACCAAGGAAATCAAAAACCGCATCCGCAGCATGGAAAGCACCAAGCAGATCACCAAAGCCATGGAAATGGTGGCCGCTTCCAAGCTGCGCCACGCGCAGAACCGGGTTCTTTCCTCACGCCCCTATTTTGAGATCCTTTACTCCACCATCACGGATATCGTGGACTCCAATACGGACTTTTCCTCCCCCTATCTGGTGAGCCGGCCCGTCAGGCGGTCGGTGTATGTGGTCATCGCCGGCGACCGCGGTCTGGCCGGCGGCTACAACAGCAACATTCTCAAGCTCGTCCAGTCCCAGATCGGCGAAAAGGACGTCACGGTGCTGCCCATCGGCAAAAAGGCCGTGGATTTCTTCAAGTCCCGGGGCATCCCCGCCCTGACGGAAAGCTACGCCGAGGCGGCGGATGTCAGCGTGGGCGACTGCTTCTCCATCGCCAAGCAGCTGAGCAAGGCGTATCTCGCGGGAGAGTTTGACGAGGTGGTCATCGGCTACACCAACTTCGTGTCGGTGCTGTCCCAGACCCCCGCCACACTGCGGCTGCTGCCCCTGCTCCAGAGCGAGGGGAAACGCAGCGGCGGCGGCTCCGACATTCTCTACGAGCCGGACAGCGTAACGGTGTTCGACGCCATCGTGCCGGAATATCTGGGCGGCATTCTCTACGGCGCCCTGTGCGAAAGCCGTGCCGCCGAGCAGGCCGCACGGCGCACCGCCATGGACTCCGCCACACAGAACGCCGAGGACATGATCGCCGAGCTGAGCCTGAAGTTCAATCAGGCCCGTCAGGCCGCCATCACCCAGGAGATCACCGAGATCGTGGCCGGCTCCTGACCTTTCCCCGGAATGATAACTACAAAGGAGATGAATCCTATGACCAAAACGAAAGGAACCGTGATTCAGGTCGTGGGTCCCGTTCTGGATATTCGTTTCGCGGACGAGGAGCTGCCCGAGCTGCTGTCCGCCATTGAGATCCCCCACGGGGATCACACCATCGTGGCCGAGGTTGCCCAGCATATCGGCGACAATGTGGTTCGCTGCGTCGCCATGAGCTCCACCGACGGCCTGCAGCGGGGTGTGGATGCCTTCGATACCGGTTCCCCCATCACCGTGCCCGTGGGTGAGGAGTGCCTGGGGCGGGTGTTCAACCTGCTGGGTCAGCCCATCGACAACGGCGCCCCCGTAGAAGCCGCTCAGCGCTGGCCCATCCACCGTCCCGCTCCCGCCTACGACGAGCAGGAACCCGCCACCGAGATCCTGGAAACCGGCATCAAGGTGGTTGACCTGATCTGCCCCTACGCCAAGGGCGGCAAGATCGGTCTGTTCGGCGGTGCCGGCGTGGGCAAGACCGTCCTGATTCAGGAGCTGATCTACAACATCGCCACCGCGCACAACGGCTACTCCGTGTTTACCGGCGTGGGCGAGCGTACCCGTGAGGGCAACGATTTGTACCACGAAATGACCGAATCCGGCGTCATCAGCAAGACCGCCATGGTGTTCGGTCAGATGAACGAACCCCCCGGAGCCCGTATGCGGGTGGGCCTTTCCGGCCTGACCATGGCGGAGTACTTCCGGGATGTGAAGCATCAGGACGTGCTGCTGTTCATCGACAACATCTTCCGCTTCACCCAGGCCGGTTCCGAGGTATCGGCGCTGCTGGGACGTATGCCCTCCGCCGTTGGCTACCAGCCCACCCTGGCAACGGAAATGGGCGCGCTGCAGGAGCGGATTACCTCCACCAAGGACGGTTCCATCACCTCCGTCCAGGCGGTTTATGTGCCTGCCGACGACCTGACTGACCCCGCCCCCGCGACCACCTTTGCCCAC
>JAQXIT010000040.1 GCA_029007925.1 Bacillota bacterium
GTTGCTCTCCTTCATTTCCGCCTTCCAGTCCGTGTATTCGGTCAGAAGGTCATCATATTCGTGGAGCTTCAGACAGTCGTGCATTCTGTCGATCTGCCACGGTTTAACGGTTACGGTACGGATCCATGGGAAAAACCGGAACGATGTGGTAAAGTGCTGGAACACGGTGTCCTCATGGAGCTTCCGCTGCTCATTGTAGCGGCGGGGCATGGCCTTTTTGCGGACGGCCAGCTTGTTGATGGCGGACTGATCCGGCATGAACATTTCCTTTTCCGCGCAGCGCCGGCGGCACTTCCGGAACAGTCCAGTTTGCCGGATAGACTGGAGGTTCAGCAGCAGGACGCCGGAGTTCAGATAATCCATTTTCAGGGGATGCTTGCGGAAGAAATACTTCCCGTAATGATCCAGCACGCCGATCAGTTCCAGGTCATCCAGATTCTGGTAATAAAAGTCACTGCAGTCTCTTCTGCAGACCACATCGTTGTCCAGATACAGAAGTCTCCCCGGCAGCTCCGGCAGCATATCGGCATAGAGCCGGAGCATACAGCAGGGCGTGAACCGGGTCCGGAGATTGGCTTTCGGCGGCTGCATGGCAAACAGATCGGACACGTCAATCAGCGTGATTTCATTGGCAGGATCCGCCTGCTTCATCCGCCGGTCAATCTCGCCGATCAGCTCCCGGGACAGGGGTTCGATGCGTTTCCCCTCCGTCTGGTATCCCATGGTCAGTACATACACCTTCAGCGGCTCCCGTACCTGACTCAGCAGCGACAGGACGGAGATCATCAGCCCGTCGGCAATGTTGCGGTCACCGCAGTACAAAATATTCACTCTCTTCTCACATCCGATCTTCTTTCCTTGAAAAAGCATAACACAAATGCCGCAGCCGCGCAATCTCCTGTGGTTACCCCGCCGGAGAAAGGGTGCATCGCCGGATTCTCCCCGTGAGAGAAGGCCGAAACGCTCCGTAGAATCTGCATTCGTATCCGCGATTTGCAGTTTATTGTATGGCGGAAGGTTCAACCAATTCTCAATTCAAATTCAACGATCGTTGAACTTCAGTTGAAACCGCGTTGACAATGGGCAGGTATGATTTTTATGGCATATTTCCGGGAAGTATGCTATAATGAACCCATCCCGATTCTGGAGGTACCATATGCTGAAGATTCTGATTGCCGAGGACGACTGCGAACTGCGGCAGCTTTTTTCTCATGTGCTGACCAAGCACGGCTACACGGTCAAAGGCGTGTCCAACGGCCAGCAGGGGCTGGACGCCATAGAGAACGACTATTATGATCTGATTATTTCCGACATCATGATGCCCGTACTGGACGGCTATGAATTTGTCCGGCAGCTCCGGTACGCGGGCAACAACACCCCCGTGCTGATGATTACCGCCAAGGATGCCTTCGACGATATGCGCCAGGGCTTTCTGTCCGGAACGGATGACTATATGGTCAAGCCCATCAACGTCAACGAAATGGTACTGCGGGTGGGTGCCCTGCTCCGCAGAGCCCAGATGATTAATGACCGGCGACAGGTCATCGGCGGCACTACGCTGGAATGCGATTCCCTGACGGTGATCGCCGACGGCGTTTCCTCGGTGCTGCCGCAGAAAGAATTCATGCTCCTGTACAAAATGGCTGCCTACCCCGGCAAAATATTCACGCGTCAGCAGCTCATGGACGAGATCTGGGGCTACGATTCGGAAAGCGACACCCACACCGTGGACGTACACATCGGCCGGCTGCGGGATCGCTTCCGGGACAGCAAGGATTTTAAAATCATCACCATCCGCGGTGTTGGTTACAAGGTGGTAAAGCTATGAATACCCGTGAAATGTTTCAAAAAGCCCGGCATCAGGCAGGCAATCCCTTCGGCCTGCGTGCCCGGCTGACCATTATGGTCACCCTGGAGATGCTGTTCTGCACCATGGTGGTATTCGCCGTATCCCTGCTTCTGCACAAGGTGCTGCGGTTTCAGTGGGAGGTTCCGCTGACGGTGGAATCGATTCCCATCTACCTCGTCATCGGCGGTCTGGTCACCAGCCTGCTTTCCAAGGTATTCCTGAAGCCCATCAACGAGCTGCGGCAGGCCATGGCGAGAGTGGCGGACGGAGATTATTCCGTTCGGCTGGATGCCAAATCCACCTCAAAAGAGATCATGGAGCTGAACACGGGCTTCAATATGATGGCAGCGGAGCTCAGCGCCACCGAGATCCTGCAGACGGATTTCGTTTCCAACGTTTCCCACGAGTTCAAGACCCCCATCAACGCCATTGAAGGCTACTCCATGCTTCTGCAGGACAGCGAAAACCTGGATGAGGATCAGAAGCAGTATGTGGAGAAAATCCTGTACAATACCAACCGGCTCTCCTCCCTGGTTGGCAACATCCTGCTGCTTTCCAGGCTGGAAAACCAGCAGATCCCCACAAACCGAACCCGTTACCGGCTGGATGAACAGATCCGCCAATCCATCGTGGCGCTGGATCCCGTCTGGGAGAAAAAGGATATCGTCTTTGACGCGGAACTGGAGCGGCTGGAGTATCTGGGCAACGAGTCCATGATGTACCACGTCTGGGACAATCTGATCGGCAACGCCATCAAATTCAGCCCCGACGGCGGCACGGTTCGGATCCGTCTCGCGCAGCGGGAAGAGCAGATTCTCTTCACCATCGAAAACTCCGGGGCAGGTCTGAGCGAGGAGGCTCAGAAGCATATTTTCGACAACGTCTATCAGGCCGACAGCTCCCATCGTCAGGAGGGCAACGGGCTGGGGCTGGCACTGGTGAAGCGGATCCTGGTCATCGAAAACGGCCGGATCGGCGTGGAGAATCTGCCGGAGGGCGGCTGCCGCTTTACGGTCACGCTGTTATCCGCGTAAAATGCCCCTTTCACAACACAAAGACCGGATACTCATTTGGGTATCCGGTCTTTTCCTTCTTCCTCGAGTGTCCGAAAGCACCGACCACACGAATTGTCCGATATCTACACGGTTTTTCCATGCATATTCGGCAGTTTTCGCGGCGGAAAGTATATAAGATTCATGCGGAAGCAACGGTAAAGATTTTCATGTGTGGAATCCCATTCAGGAAAGCGCGCCGGTGTCACGGTGCGGATTGAGCCTTTGCTTCACGGAATTTTTCTTTCTGAAGGAGGAAAGTATAGTGAAAATACGCTTGCAGCGTCCGCTTCGTCTCATCCTTTGTCTGGTTCTGATCCTGAGCATCACTTCCCTGCCCGCTCTGGCCGCGGATACCGGCGACGACGATCGTGTGACCAACGGCTCCTACGGTGAGGACGGCACCTGGGCTCCCGGGGGTACCGGCACCGTCGCTTACGATGTGGACGGTTCCGAAGTCAGGTTATCCAAAACGGCAGCACCGGTTCCAGGAGAGGATAACACCTATGACATCACCCTCCGGGTGGAAACCGGTACCCTGGCTCAGCTCCGGGTCAAACCTGCCGCGGTGGTGCTTGTCATCGACGTTTCCGGCTCCATGAGCTTCTGCGCCGAGTGCGGTAATTCGGAATGGCACAGCCGAAACTGTATCCATCAGGGCCAGGTTCTCAGCTCCCAGTCCCGCCTTACCGCCGCTCAAAGCACCGCGCTGAGCTTCCTGGAAGCCTATGCGGGAACCGACTCCGAGGCCAGCCGTCAATTATCCATCGTCACCTTCTCCACCGATTACAGCACCAAACTGAATTGGGTCAATGTTGCCGGTGAGAGCGGAGATTATCAGAAGGCTGTCAATGTGATCCGGGGGCTGCGTGCCGGCGGCGGTACCAATCTGGAAGGAGGCCTGTACAGCGCGTCCATGCAGCTGGATGACGAGGCCATCAGCGGTATAGAAGCCACAAACGTGATCCTGCTCACTGACGGTGTTCCCACCTACCGTATCGGCGGCGGCTCCGGCAGCAGCGGCAGTGCGGAAAATAATTCGGCTGCGGCAAAGCAGGCCGATGCCATCAAACGCAAAAACGCCACGCTGTACACCATTTGCTTCGGCGTTGCCGACGAGCTTACCTACAAGGGAGCGCCGGGTCAACCGGACGGCCCCACCGTAGGGGATTTCCTGCGGGACAGCATTGCCTCCTCCCCCTCCACCGCTTACAATGCTGACAATACCGCCGGGCTGATGGAAGCCTTTGAAGCCATCACCGAGAGCATCATTACCGGTCTGGACGGCAGCGGATGGACGGCCACCGATCCCATGGCCAACGGAATCCGCGTAATCGGAAGCCCGCCGGAATATTTCACCTCCGGGGACGGCAGCACGTATACATGGAGCCTCCAGGATCCCGAAATCCGGACGGAGGGAAATGTCACCGTCTACATCTATACCTGTACCTACCGCATCACCTTTGATGTTCAGTTTGAGGGCTTTGTGGAGGGGCGGTACTATCCCACCAATGCCCCCACCAGTCTGAATATTGACGGCCAGCAGTACGCCTTCCCGGTTCCCGGTGTGACCGGTGTTCTGCCCCGCACCAGTGTCTCCGTATCCAAGCGCTGGGAGGACTGCGGCGATCAGGACGGTATCCGCCCCGATTCCGTGACTCTTCAACTGAAAAAGGACGGTGTCGACTGCGGTGATCCTGTCACCCTGTATGCCGGCAGCGGCTGGAGTTACACATGGGAGAATCTCATTGAAAAGTCCGAAGGCCGTACCCATGTGTACACCGTGGAAGAGGTCGGAGTTCCCGTGGATTATCAGGTATCTTATTCCTGCAGCGGTACGGAACTGACTGTAACCAATACCCATACCGCCTATCAGAAAGATATCACCGTCACAAAGCACTGGGATGACAACGGCGATCAGGACGGCATCCGCCCGGATCAGGTGACTATCCGGCTCTTAGCAGACGGTGCCGACACCGGTCTGACCCTGACCCTCCGGGCTGAAAGCAACTGGATCGGCAGTTTCACCAACTTGCCCCAATATGCCGGCGGCAAAGAAGTGGTGTACACCATTACCGAAGACGCAGTGAAGGACTATGTCTCCCGGATCTCGGGTACCGCCGAAACCGGCTTCACGGTTGTAAACAGCCATGACACGATACCGAAAACCGGCGGCGCAGATATCTTCCCGGTATGCTTCCCGCTGATTCTGGTATCCGGCACAACCATCGCAACGCTTGGTCTTTCCAGCCGGAAAAAGAAAGAAACCGCCTGATCTTGGCGGTTATCGGATAAAAAATACGGATATTGCCGGGATTCCTTCCGACAATATCCGTATTCCCGTTTTACAGCAGCTTGACACCGATGGTTACGATACCCATCACCAGCAGCACGATGCCGGTCACCCGATTAAGGGTCTTGGTCTGCGCCTTGTTGGCGATGACGGCGGCAATTCTCGCCCAGAGGAAGGTGAACGCCACGCACAGAATCAGCGCCGTAATATCCGGCAAACCGCCGATGGCGAAATGGCTGGCAGCGCCTGTCAGCGCAGTGAAGGTCATGACAAACACGCTGGTTCCCACCGCGCATTTCAGTTCATATCCCAGCAGGGAGGTCAGCACCAGCAGCATCATCATGCCACCGCCGGCACCGATAAATCCGCAGATAAAGCCGATCATGCTGCCGAAGATCACGGATTTGATGATCCGGGTCTTTTTCGGAATGGCATCCATGGCTTCCTTGGTAGTCATCACCGGCTTGACGATGAACTTGATGCCCAGCAGCATGGTCATGAACACGGAGAAGCTCCCCATGGTGGAGTTGGGTAGCAGGCTGGCAGCGTAGCTGCCGACCAGGGTGAACATCAGGACGAAGGCCATCAGCACCAGACCGTTTTTCACATCCAGATTCTTGTTCTTCCGATAGGTGTAGGCACTGACCGCGCTGGCCAGTACATCGCTGGCCAGTCCGATGCCAACCGCGGCATACGCCGGCATATTCAGGAAGCTAATCAGCATGGGGCCAATGACGGCCGCGGCGCTGAGTCCGGCAAAGCCGGTGCCGATGCCGGCACCGGCGCCGGCAAGAAAACAGACAATGATTTTTACAAATAATTCCATAAGATTTCCCCCATTACATTCCGTTCCGTGCGTTCTCGCATATTCGGGCAAATAAGTTTCGATAGATCGTCAGCTCCTCGGGGGAAAAGCCCCGGAACAGCGCCGAGGCGAAATTCAGTTGAGCTGCTTCCCCATCCCGGATAATGGGATCCGCCTTTTCGGTGATCGTCAGGCGTACCGCTTTGTGCCCTCCGTCCTTGTATGTGCCGGAGAGGCAGCCCTTTTCCTCCAGAGTTTTCACCGCCGACGAGACATGGGATTTGGTCAGCATCCGCATCCGCACGATCTCCGCCGCAGTATTGAACCGGGGATTGTTGTGCAGGAACATGAGAATGTCAAATTCCATCCGCGTCAGGCCGTATTTCGCGCACACGGGCTTGCTGTACTGAGCATACAGCCCGGTAATCAGCTTTTGATTCTCCCAAAAAACCAATTCAGCGCCTCCTTTTGTTCTATTTAGAACTATCATATCACAAAAAAGGGGTTGACTCAACCCCCTTTCGCGTCTTTTTACAGAAATGTTACATATGCAGCCGGGCTCCGATTGCGTTAGAAAGGACGGCAAACTCCGGGATGCCGAGGGTCTCGCCCCGCACGTTTTCCTCCATGCCGCACGCCGCGATGACTTCGGCTGCACCGGTCTTGCCCAGTTCCGGGAATCCGGCGGCAAGGCCGTTGCTGAGCTTCTTGCGTCGCATGGCAAAGGCAGCGCGGACGGTGCGGAAAAACAAGTCCCGATTGCCGATCCGCCAGGGCATCTCCTTTCTGACCCGGAGGGTGATCACCGCGGAGGTCACCTTGGGCTGAGGCAGGAAGCAGTGGGGCGGCACGTCGAACAGCAGCTCCGGTCGGGCATAGTACTGGCAGAACACCGAGAAAGCACCGTAGTCGGCAGTTCCCGGCTTGGCGGCGATCCGCAGCGCCACCTCCTTCTGCACCATCACCGTCACGGAATCGAAGCACTCCGCCTCCAGCAAAGCCGTCAGGATGGGCGTGGTGATATAGTAAGGCAGATTGGCGCAGGCCATGGGACGCAGTCCCTTCAGCTTCTCCCCTGCCAGCGCCGGGATATCCTGCTTCAGAATGTCGCTCCAGAGGATCTCCAGATTATCAAACTCTCCTACGGTTCGTTTCAGCACCGGCTCCAGCCGGGTGTCCACCTCCACGGCGCAGACCTTCCCCGCCCGGAGGCAGAGCTGCTGGGTCAGCGGGCCAATGCCGGGGCCGATTTCCAGCACGCCGGCGCTTTCGTCCACGCCGGCTTCCAGCGCAATACGCTCCGGTACCCACCGGGCGATGAGAAAATTCTGCCCCTTGGCCTTGGAAAACCGAAAGCCCTGCTCCGCCAGCAGGGGCTTCATCACCTGAATATCACAAACGTCAATCATAACAAAAACCGCCTTTCTTCCGCTATCATAACAGAAGAAAGGCGGTTTTGCAACCGTTTCATCAGCCGAGGAAATAAATGGTGCAGTCGCGGATACCGAAAGTCCAGCATTCGTCCACACTGTCAAAGTACAGATCCACCCGGTTGCCCTTGATGGCGCCGCCGCAATCCTCCGCCACCGCGATGCCGTAGATATACTCACCGTCGTTGGTGACGATATACATTCTGGTGCCGTAGGGAATGACCTTGGGATCCACGGCAATGGCACCCACCCGGCACAGCGTACCGGTGGCAGTCCACTCCGTGCAGCCCGGATCAGAGTTGTGATAGGCGGTCGCCACAAACTGCTCCGCCCGGGTATAGGTCAGCGTTTCGCCATCGGGCGTGATGATGATCCCGTCGCCGATGATGGGAGTTCCGGGAGTGGGCGTGGCTTCCGGCGCGGGCTCCGGCTTCGGTTCCGCCGGCTTCACGGGTTCCGGCTCCACGATCTCCGGGGTGGGTGCATACTCCGGCAGCTCCGCCAGGGATCCGATGGCAATCAGCGCGTTGACCGGCTGGGAAATCAGCGTCTCGCTGGTCACCGTCCGGCTGACCTCCCGGCCATCCACATAGTGGACGCTGGCAGTATAACGGATCTGCCCCTCGGCGCCCTGGGTCAGCACCACCTGCTGTCCTTCGGCCAGAGAAGCGTCATAGCAATACTCCGTCTCATAGGCCACCGGCAAGGTGTAGGTTTCCTCCTCGGTGATCTCCCGGGAAATGGTCAGGGTCATACCATCATAGGTCATGGCGCTCATGGCCTCGGATACCGTATCGTTTTCCGTGAGCCGGAATTCCATCCGGTTCAGCAGAGACTCCACCGTCTCGCCATAGGTGGCAACGGTCAGCGTTTTGCCGCCGTAAAGGATGGTCACCGTCTGGCGCCGCTGGATGGTGATCTCGGACATTCCGAGACTGTTCTGCGTCGTGTAGGTATCATCCCTGCCCAATTTCAAACCTGCTTCGTCCAGAACATCCGCCGGATCCGTAGCGTAGGTTGTGTGAATCAGGACGCGTCCGCCGTCGTTAATCAGATATGTATTCTTGGCGAAAACGGTCTGCGCCAGCAGAAGAACGATGCACACAATGGGCAGAAGAAGCGCTGCCGCACGGGCTAATACGGTTTTTTTCTTTCGAATCAAATAGCTGCATTCAAGCATAGAATGTACCTCCTCTCAAAGCAGTATATGCCGTCTTTTTGGCATTATCGTAAAAAGTTTCAAATCGGTTACAGATTGCATTTATGGATTGCGGGATGCATACATTATAACAATTATTTTCAAAAAGTCAAGTATTTCCTCAAAAAGACCATATTCTGACAACTTTTTTGATAATTATGAAATCATTTTTATGTAAACTATCCGCCAAAATATGCACATATTCTTCTCCTTCCGACACAATATCTTGTGGAAATATTACATTTTGTTTACATAAATCCTCATAATATGTAACCTGCGTTACCGTCACTTTCTTCCGGCGTTATGGCAACCATTTCCCGGAAAATCAGAGATTTCTTCTGCGGAAAATCAGAGATTTCTTCTGCGGGGATTGACTTTTTTTCGATTTGGTGCTATAGTTTCGCGTATAAAGGCCGTGACGAAGACACGCGCTTCCGGTAAGATTCCCAGAGAGGAGCCCCTATGGTGCAACGGCTCCGTACCCCTGCCGGCGGCGATACCACTTCCGAGCCGCGTGTGCGGAAATGCCATGCCGGGTGCGCCCGTTAAAGCGTCAATGAGTGGCGGCGTCAGCCGCAACCAGGGTGGAACCGTGGAATACGCTTGATATGTATCCCACCCCTGATTCTTTCAGGGGTGGGATTTTTTTATTCCGCCCCCAATCAAAAGGAGGCAATCATTATGTCCGAAGAAAACCTGTACACCTTTGAAAACCCTGAGTACCGCAAAACCTACTGGCACACCTGCTCCCACATCATGGCTCAGGCCGTCAAGCGCCTGTGGCCCGAGGTGCAGCTTGCCATCGGCCCCGCCATTGACGAGGGCTGGTACTATGACTTCGACGCGCCCTTCGCCTTCACGCCGGAGCATCTTGCTCAGATCGAGGCGGAGATGAAGAAGATCTGCAAGGAGCGTCTCCATCTGGAGCGCAGCGAAAAGTCCCGGGAGGATGCCATTGCCTATATGCGGGACAAAAACGAGCCCTACAAGGTGGAGCTCATTGAGGATCTGCCCCAGGATGCCGTCATCAGCTTCTATACCCAGGGTGAATTCACCGATCTGTGCGCCGGCCCCCACCTGGATTCCACCGGCCGGGTCAAGCACAACGGCTTCAAGCTAAGAAACTGCTGCGGCGCCTACTGGCGTGGTGACTCCAGCCGCAAGATGCTCCAGCGGATCTACGGCATCGCTTTCCCCAGCAAGGACGAGCTGGACGAATACCTGCGCCGGCAGGAGGAAGCCCTTCAGCGGGATCACAACAAGCTGGGTCGGGAGCTGGAGTATTTCACCACCGTGGACGTCATCGGTCAGGGTCTGCCCATTCTCCTGCCCAAGGGCGCCCGGGTCATCCAGACCCTGCAGCGCTGGGTGGAGGACGAGGAGCAGAAGCGGGGCTACCTGCTGACCAAGACCCCCCTCATGGCCAAGCGGGAGCTGTACAAGATCTCCGGCCACTGGGATCACTATCTGGACGGTATGTTCGTGCTGGGCGATCCCAACGACGAGACCAAGGAGTGCTTCGCCCTCCGTCCCATGACCTGCCCCTTCCAGTATCAGGTATTCCTGAACCGGGCCCGCAGCTACCGCGACCTTCCCATGCGTTTGGGTGAGACCTCCACCCTGTTCCGCAACGAGGACTCCGGCGAGATGCACGGCCTGATCCGGGT
>JAQXIT010000041.1 GCA_029007925.1 Bacillota bacterium
GCCTCGGGGTTGTGGCCCTTGTACTGCACGCCCATGTCCACCACTTCGATCTTGGGCACTCTGGTCTCCAGCAGCTCCTCGAAGGTCAGCTCCTTGACCTCCTCCTTGGGAGCGGCAGCGGCCTTGGCGGCAGCCTCGGCAGCGGCGGCGGCAGCGGCGCCCTCGTATTCCTTATCCTTCATGTACTTGGGAAGCTGGACAGCCTCGGTGGGGCCAACCACCACGTTCCAGCCGGGCAGCTTCTCCTGAATCTCACCCTTCATGACGGCAACCTTGCCGGGAATGATGAGGGTGCGGTTCTTGATCTTGTTCTCGATGTCCAGCTCCTCGAAGGTCTTCTTCACGGTGGTGGAGGAGAACTTGCCGGCGGCCCAGGCGGTCAGCACGGACATACCGGAAGCGTCGGTGATAATCAGGTTCACAGGCTGATTGCTGCGCTCCAGCTCGCCGGAGACCAGGAAGTAGGTCAGGGCGAAGTCCACGGTGAGGGCGCAGGGGCTGTTCTCGTCGGCGCCGTTCAGGGGGTAGATCTTGGACTCCACCTTCATGGGCTTCTGAGGATCGGTGTAGATGTTCTGACGCAGACCGTACAGAGGCAGAGCCTCGGCGTAGGTCATCTCTTCCATGACGATGATGGAGGCGTACTTCTCGGTGAACATGGCGGCGTAGGCGGTCTGCAGGCGGCTGTCGCCCTTGGCCAGCTTGGCCACGTTGACGATGGAGGGATAGCCCATGGTGCGGTCGCCGCCCTTGATGGCGGTGCGGCGGGTGAGAACGGCGTTGGCCAGGGTCTCCTTGGCGGTCTTGCCGGTGACATCCAGCACCAGGTTCTTGTTGCCCTTGGCTTCCAGATTCTTCACGGTGTCGTACAGATCGGACAGATTCTCCGCCCAGACACCCAGAGGCACGCCGGCCTCGGTGGCCACGGCGTTCATGGCCTCCCAGTTGTCGGGGGTGGCGCCGTCCAGGATCACGTTCTTGCCGGCCACGGCCAGAGCCGCCTTGGCGCACTCCGCGTCCCAGCACTCCAGAATCAGGTCGCGGCCGGTGGCGGCGGCCTTCTTCACCAGGTCGGCGTACTTGGCGGCGTCGCTGCCGGTGTTGCGGACGAACACGAACTCCACGTACATCCGCTCGCCGATACGCTCATAGTCCACCTTCTGCAGGTCGGCCAGCTTCTTGTCCACGGCGGCGTCGTCCATGCAGGTGCACACCGGCACGGCGTACAGGTTCTTGTTGACCAGAGTCTTCTCGTGGCGGAACAGGACGGTTTCGCCGCCCAGCTTGTGCTCGCCCACGGTGATGGTCTTCATGGGAGGCGCGGTCTGCTCGTTGAGCATTGCCTTGGCGTCATCGGAGAAGTAGGGGCACTTGTCGATGGCGACGGCGCCCTGGGCCACCTTCATGCAGAATGCCATACAGGTGGGGCTGCCGCACTCCTTACAGTTTTTCTTGGGAGACAGCTTAAAAATGTCAAGACCTTTCAAAGCCATTGTATGTATCCTCCTTCCGATCAGACGAGTTCCGTAATGAACTTCTTAATGGTGGCGATGGCAGCGGGGTGACGCATGATGACCGCGTCGGCACCACCGGTCAGGTTGGCGGCGGCGGTGGCCACCTCCATGTCGATGGCGCGCTCCTCGGCGCTGCCCCAGGCGGGCTCGTCCTCTTCGCTGGCGGTGGATTCCTTCACGCCCCAGGTGTCGGGAGACACGGGTGCCACGATGGGCATCTGCAGGTCGGTGTCGGACTGCGCCAGCGCGGCCAGACGGACACGGTCCAGAGTGGAGGCCACGTACTCATAGCCATAGCCCACGGCGGCGGTGCCGATGTTCATCACGATGCTGTCGGCGGGGACGTTGGCGTCCTTCTTCAGCATGATGTTGAGCTGCTTGGCCAGGTTGATATCGTCGGCGGTTTCGGCGCCTACCTTCTGGCCGTAGGCCAGGGCGACGGAGGCACCGACGGTCTTGCAGTTTTCCTGTCTGGCGGACATGCACAGGATGTTCTTGCCCTGGAGGGCTTCACTGATCTTGCTGAACAGCTCGCCGTCCCGCTCCAGATTCTTGCAGCCCATGATGACGATGGGCATCGTGGTGGCCTCGGCGACGGCCTTGGCGTCGGCGACGCACTCGGCTACGCTGCGGTTGGCACCGTTGGGGTCGGCGGACTCGAAGTGCAGGCACAGGAAGTCGGCGCCTTCCATGGTCTCGGCCTTCCTGGCACGCTCGGCCATGGTGGTGCAGCCGGCGTAGAAGCCGGCGATGCCCGGCGCGGTCCACTCGCCGGCGGCGTCGGAGATTTCCACACCGATCTTGGGCGCGTTCTGGATGGGCGCGTCGAAGGTGTAGAAGGGCAGCACGTTCTGACCGCCGATGACGATTGCCTTGTCACCGACGCCCAGCGTCACGGCATGGATACTGCCGCTGTAGGGCTGCGTCTTGGGTTCGAAAGACATAGTTGATTTCCCCCTTGTTGATGTATAGATATAACGATGGAAGATATTTGAGATATCGGATACCGGCCGCCAAGGGCGAAACGATATCCGGCATCTTGTCCGATGTTGCTTACAGTCCCAGAGACTGCAGGATGCCCCGCAGGGCGGTTTTCACCGGATCGCTTTCCGGCAGCCTGGCGGAGGGCTCGCCCGCGCAGTCGCAGCGGTAAACCGCGTCGTCCTGCGGCAGAACGCCCAGCAGCTCCAGCCCGTGGCGGTCGATCTCCTCCCGGACGCCGTCGTCCAGCACGCCCCCCGGCGCCCGGTTGACGATGAGTCCCATCCGGCCGGGCTTCAGCTCCATATCCCGGATCATTTCCGCGATCCGGGCCACGGCCTGAACGCCCCGGCGGGAGCAGTCGGAGATCAGCAGCATGGTGTCCACATGGGGCAGCGTCCCCCGGGCGACATGCTCCAGTCCCGCCTCGTTGTCCATGACGATATAGTTGTAATTCCTGGCGTACTTGTCCACCTGGGACTTGAGGACGCCGTTGACGTAGCAGTAGCAGCCCTTGCCCTGGGTGCGGCCCATGACCAGCATATCGAAGTCGTCCTCCTCGATGAGGGCGGAGTTGAATTTGAATTCGGCGTAGTCGGCCTTGGTCATGCCGGAGGGAATGGTGCCCTTCATTTCCGCCCGGGCCATTTCCTCCCGGATGTCGCCCAGCGTGGTGCCGGCCTCCACCCCCAGCACCTCGTTGAGGTTGCTGTTGGCATCGGCGTCCACCACCAGCAAGGGTCCCTTGCCGGCGCGGCACAGATAGTCGATAATCATGCCGCAGGTGGTGGTTTTTCCCACGCCGCCCTTACCGGCCACGGCGATGGTGTGCGGTACAGCCATAATGAAAACGCTCCTTTGGAAAAATGCCGGGAAAAGCCCCGTATGGAATCAGACCAGATCCAGCAGGCCGGCCTCTTTGGCGATGTAGGCCACATCCTCGTACTTGTTCAGAGCGTACAGATGGATGCCGTTGATGCCGCAGGCGCGGTACTCGTCGATCTGACGGATGGTGTATTCGATGCCGGCCTTCTTGAAGTCCTCCTTCTTCTGCGCCGCGTTGGCGTCGAAGGGCTCCTTCTCGAAGGGGTTGGGGAAGATCCAGTGCTTGGAGATGATCTCACACAGCGCCCGGGGCATGACGCAGCCGTTGCGGCTGAGAGCCATGTTGATGGTGGCAGCCTGATCCAGAATGGGCATGATACCCACGTCCACGGGCATCCAGATGCCGGCGGCGCGGATGGCGTCCAGCCAGTAGCGGAACTGATCCATATCCCAGCAGAGCTGCGTCATGATGTAGTCGGCGCCGTTGTCCTGCTTCTGCTTCAGGAAGGCGATATCCGCCTCCAGAGAGCGGCAGGCGATGTGGCCCTCGGGAGAGCCGGCCACGGCGATGGTGAACTTGTCACCGAACTCCTGACGGACGAACTTGACCAGCTGGGTGGCGTAGTGCAGATCGCCGCCGGTGCCGGTCCAGCCGAAGGGCAGGTCGCCCCGCAGCGCCAGCATATGATTGATGCCGTGATCCAGGTAGTTCTGCAGCTGCTCCCGGATACCCTCCTTGGTGTTGCCGATGCAGGTGAAGTGGGTCACGCCGGTGGTCTTGCCGTCCTTGACGATCTTGTCCAGAACCTCCAGGTTCTTGCCCACGTTGGTGCCGCCGGCACCGTAGGTGCAGGAGATGTAGTCGGGGTGCAGGGTGTAGAGCTGATCCAGCACGCCGCCCTCACCGCACAATTTCTCCATGCCCACATCGGTCTTGGGGGGGAATACCTCGAACGAAAAAGCGCTGCGGTTTTCCAGAATTTCCATAACAGACATTGTTTTAATTAACCTCCTGTGCGGCAGTCGCCGCAGAATAACACGATCTGAGGGCGCACTGCGCCCATATCGATACAACGATATCGTATCACATATCCCCCATAAATTCAACCCACATTTTTGACAAAAATACCGTCCGGAATCGGGAAAAAATCACGTTTCCGCCGCCACGGACATCGTATGCTTTGTGTGTCGTCCCGAGGGAGCGGAGGGAGATTGCCGCGTCGGCTCAAAAGGGGCCTTCCCGCAATGACAGAAACGAACGTCTCCCGGTGGAACGCACCGCAGGAAAAATCTGTCATCCCGAGCAAGCGAAAGCGAGGCGAAGGATCTTTCCCGCTCAAATAGACGCACCCGGGTGGATTCTTCGATTCCGCCGCCTGCGGCGGCTGCGCTCAGAATGACAGGCAATCTTCACGCTTCGCTCCCAACTCCCCACTCTGCGCCTCGCAGGCGGTTATTCCTCATCTTCAGGGACATTTTAACATAAATCCCCTCCGGGTAAAAGGTTTTATTATGAATTGTTTTCAAATTTCATCCGGCATTCCGACAAAAAAGGCTTGACTTTTCTGTTAGAACTGCTATAATATCATTAGAATCATTCTAAAAAAGGGGGGATGCTCATGACCAAATATGAAAAAGCCGTCTTTGACCTGGTTCGTACTTCCCATGTGCATCTGACGGCTCAGCAGATCTATGAGCGGCTCCGGATCACCTGCCCCCGGGTGGTTCTGGCCACGGTCTACAACAATCTGAACAAGCTGTGCCAGTCCGGCCTGATCCGCAGAATCTCTGCCGAGGGGATGCCGGACCGGTACGACACCACTCAGAAGCACGACCATCTGATCTGCCGGAAATGCGGGAAAAT
>JAQXIT010000042.1 GCA_029007925.1 Bacillota bacterium
TTACTGCCTTCCCCCCGGGGGAAGCCATTGGCGCGTTCCGATAACCAAGCGGCCCCGCGAAATCCGACGCATGGATCGTGAGGGGCCGCAATTCTTTGCGTTTCTTACCCGGTATTGGTGGAGCGCAGGGTCACGTCGTGGTAGCCGCCCTCCACGATGGAGGTGGCGGAAACCAGGGTCAGCTTGGCGTCCCGCTGCAGGTCGGGGATGGTGGTGACGCCCACGTTGCACATGGTGGACTTGACCTTGTAGAGGGAGCCTTCCACGTTGTCGTGGAGGGGGCCGGCGTAGGTGACGTAGGAGTCCACGCCCTCTTCGAAGCTCAGCTTGGTGGCGCCGCCCAGGTCGTAGCGCTGCCAGTTCCGGGCCCGGTTGGAGCCTTCGCCCCCGTATTCCTTCATATAGGCACCGTTGACCATGACCTTGGGGGTGGGGGACTCGTCGAACCGGGCGAAGTACCGGCCCAGCATCAGGAAATCCGCGCCCATGGCCAGCGCCAGCGTCATATGATAGTCGTGGACGATGCCGCCGTCGGAGCAGATGGGCACGTAGATGCCGGTTTCCCGGAAGTATTCGTCCCGAGCCGCCGCGACCTCGATGAGCGCCGTGGCCTGTCCGCGGCCGATGCCCTTGGTCTCCCGGGTGATGCAGATGGAGCCGCCGCCGATGCCGACCTTGACGAAATCCGCTCCGGCTCTGGCCAGGAACAGGAACCCGTCCCGGTCCACCACGTTGCCGGCGCCGATTTTCACGCTGTCGCCGTAATGCTCCCGAACCCAGGAGATGGTCTTTTCCTGCCAGCAGGTGTAGCCCTCGGAGGAGTCGATGCACAGCACGTCGGCGCCCGCCTCCAGCAGGGCGGGAACCCGGGTGGCGTAGTCCCGGGTGTTGATGCCGGCGCCGACCAGGTAGCGCTTCTTCTCATCCAGCAGTTCCAGGGGATTGGCCTTGTGGGAGGCGTAGTCCTTGCGGAACACGAAATACAGCAGGCGGTCGTTTTCGTCCACGATGGGCAGGGAATTGAGCTTGTGATCCCAGATAATGTCGTTGGCTTCCTTCAGACTGGTGCCGGCGGGAGCGGTAATGAGCCGGTCCCGGGGGGTCATGAAGGTGGAAACCTTGTCGGTGGGCGCCATACGGCTGACACGGTAATCCCGGCTGGTGACGATGCCCAGCAGTTTGCCGCAGGCGGTGCCGTCGTCGGTGATGGCCACGGTGGAGAAGCCGTTCTTCGCCTTCAGCGCCAGCACGTCGGCCAGCGTATGCGCGGGGGTCAGGTTGGAGGCGGAGACCACGAAGCCGGCCTTGTAGCCCTTGACCCGGGCGACCATGGCCGCCTGAGATTCCACGGACTGGGAGCCGAACACGAAGCTGAGGCCGCCCTCTTTGGCCAGCGCGATGGCCATGGTGTCATTGGACACGGACTGCATGATGGCGGAGGTCAGAGGAATGTTCAGGGAAATAGCGGGTTCCTCCTGCCCCTTGCGGAACTTGGTCAGCGGCGTGCGCAGGGAAACACGGTCTGGGATGCAGTCCTCGGACGTGTAGCCCGGGATCAGCAGATACTCGCTGAAGGTGCGGCTGGGTTCGGACATGTAGTGAGCCATTGGAATCTCCTCCTGTATGATATTGTGCGTGGATATTGACGGGGGTTGTCAGATTTTGGCGCCGTCTCCCTCGTCCAGAAGCCGACGTTCCGGCTTGCCCCGGTTGTCGATATGGGTGAAATTGCCCATGACCTCGCTGACCTGACTCATCACCGCGAAGGTATGGGGATACTTGCGGACGATGGCGGACAGAGCGGCGGCCTGGGTCTTGTTGACGATGCAAATCAGAATATTGGTCTCCCGACCCTGGTACATACCCTTGCCCGGCACCAGCGTGGCGCTGTGGTGGAGACTGCTGATGATCTCCCGGGAGATCTCCTGGGGGTAGTCGGTGATGATCTCGCAGCGCACCGCGCTTCGGCCGGATTTGTTCAGCTTGTCGCTGACGGTGCTGGTGGTAAAGCTGTAGAGGATGCACATCAGCACCGGCTCGATCTTGTAGCCGTAGACAAAGTAGGAAATCAGGGCCACAAACACATTCAGCACGAAAATCGTCCAGAAAAAGCTGACGTCCGGGCGATATTTATGGATCAGGGAGGCGACGAAATCCATGCCGCCGGAGTAGGCGCTGGCCTTGATGAGGATGGAGTAGCAGGCGCCGTTGAGGATGCCCGCCACCAGGGGCCCCATGATGATGCTGGTGCCGTTTTCGGTCTCGTAGATAAAGCCCTGCAGATCCACATGATCCAGCGTCAGCAGTGCCACGGAGAACACCGCCACATAGGCCATGGCCCGGACGGCCAGAGACCGGCTGACCTTGAAAAAGACCAGCGTGGCCAGCGGAATGTTGATCAGCAGGCTCAGGTAGCCCACCCGGATGCCGCCCAGATACTGGATCATGGTGCAGATGCCGTTGAGTCCCGCGGGGGCGAATTGGTTGGGGAACACGAAAAGCTTGTAGTTGAGGGCGCCCACACAGGCGGTGACCACGATGACCAGATAGGTCAGCACTTTTTTCAACGCGTTCATGCTCTTCTCCTGAAAACGGATTTTGGATGGATTATTTGTAAATATAACATAGGAAACGGAGCGGGTCAAGTGGCGGATTCCATGAAAAAACATACGAAAAATGGCCGTCGGTTCCGCAAAAATACGGGAATTTCCGACACCTCTTGCAATACGGCACCTGCCGCGCTATAATATTTCCGAATTTACGGATCCGGGAGGGCTTTCTATGGACAACGTTCTGGTAATCGGCATTGCCGGCGGAACCGGCAGCGGCAAAACCACCCTGATGAAGAATCTGATCCAGCGCTTCGGCAACGTCATTACGGTGCTGAGCCACGACAACTACTACAAGCGGCAGGATCACCTGTCCTACGAGGAGCGGTGCCGCACCAACTACGACGAGCCCGCCGCCTTCGACACGGGGCTCATGGTCTACCACCTCTCGGAGCTGCGCCGGGGCGTTGCCGTGGACTGCCCGGTTTACGATTTTACCGTCCACAACCGCAGCAACGAAACCGTCCGGGTGGAGCCCAACAAGGTCATCGTGGTGGAGGGCATCCTGATTTTTGAGAATCAGGAGCTGCGGGATCTGATGGACATCAAGATCTTCGTGGACACCGACGCGGACATCCGCCTGTGCCGCCGGATCCGGCGGGACGTGACCAAGCGGGGACGCACCCTGGAGTCGGTGCTGAATCAGTACCAGACCACCGTCAAGCCCATGCACGAAAAATATGTGGAGCCCAGCAAGAAGTACGCCAATCTGGTGGTGCTGGAGGGCGGCAAAAATCTGGTGGCTCTGGATATGATTATGGGACGCATCCAGCGGCATCTGGACGAGACGGAGTAATCCGCGAAGATAAAGCGCCGGGAAGGGGGCACAAAAGCCCGAACTTCCCGGCGTTATTTTTTGGGAGCGGCGGCTCTCCCAAATCGGCCGGGAGCGGATCCTCCGGCCCCGGGATTTGATTTACCGGTACATCCGCATACCTGGCGCGGTGTCCTTCATCAGGCTGATCTGGTACAGGAGCATGGCCACCTGTCCCCGGGTCAGGTTCTCGTAGACGGACAGGGAAATGCCGTTTTCGCTCATGGCGGTGACGGCAGTCTCCGCCCAGCCGGGAGCGGCGTCCTCCTTGCCGGTGACCACGGTTTCGGCGGAGGCGCTGACCGTCAGATCCAGAATGTTCTGCAGCATGACGGCGGCTTCCCCGCCGGTGACGGGCGCTTCGGCACCGAAGGCGCCGGTCTCGGATACCGGCAGACCGGAGGTCATGCCGGAGCGCAGGGCGGCGGCCAGGTAGGGCTTCAGCCACTGGGGCACCTCGTCGGCGTAGCCGGTGAAGGCGGCGTCCTCATCCACGGGGATGTTCAGTACCCGGATGGCCATGGCCAGGAATTCTCCCCGGCTGACGGTCTTGTTTTCGTTGAAGCAGTATTCGCCGCCGATCCGCTCACCGGTGAACAGGCCGGTGTTTTTCATCCACTCCGCGGCGAAGCGGCACCGGGAGCCCACGGTGTCGGAGTACTGGGTGGCATCCGCTGGCTTGAGGATGCGGATGGTGACGGTGGCCTCCCGGGAGACATTGCCGGCGGGATCCGTGGCGGTAAATACAAAGGAATCCACGCCTACTTTATTCTTTTTCGGGGTATACTGGAAGGTGCCGTCCTCATTCAGCGTCACCTGTCCCCGCTTGGGCGGACGGACGAGGGTATAGACCAGAGCCTTTCCCTCCGGGTCGGAGACCTTCAGCTTGCCCTCATTGGGAAGATTCTTGTAGGTCTCCAGAAAAGAATCCTCCGCCACCGGTGCTTTGTCCTCCTTGCCCCGGATGGAGATGGTCATGGTGGTGCCGGGTGCCACCCGGTTTTCAAAAATGGGCAGATAGGTGACCACGGCCTCCCGGTCGTCGTCGGAGCGCAGGGGAGAGAAGGTCATCTGCGCGATCTGCCCGGTGGTGAGAATGTCACCGGGCTGCAGCACCCGGCTGCCCAGCTTCACGGTGCCGACGGAGGCGTCTGGCAGACCGGTGATACAGATGCCTGCCAGCGCTTCCTCCCCGGAAAAATCCCCGGCGGAGAAACAGTAGACGCCGTCGCAGTCCACCTCCGCCGCCGAGGCGCCCGCGCCCAGGCTTACCAGACAGCAAACCGCCGCCGCGAGGCAGAGAATACGCTTACGGAACATAGAAAAAACCTCCTAAAAATGGTGTCCGCAGGTATTGTTTGCCAATGGCGGCAATTTTATTCAGACGGGGAAAAATTCGGTTATTGACTTTCGTGTTCTCTGCGGTTTTCCATGCGGCCGGATTGGATCACCGGGGGCTTGGGATCGGTGATCTCCCAGGGGATGGGCTTTTTTTCTTCCTGTTTCATGGCGTATCCCTTCCTTTCGCCTCTAGTTTCCCGCGGAAGCCGGAAACTATCCCGCCTTGACAGGATTGGAATTGGCGGTTATCATGAAGGCAAAATGCCATTGGGAGGAAAAAGATGGAATATCAAAAACTGGTCAGAGACAAAATTCCCGAGCTGATCGCTGCGGGCGGAGAAACGCCGGTGATCCGGGTGCTGGAGGATGGGGAGTACCTGTCCCGCCTGGAGGATAAGCTGGAGGAAGAGGTGGCGGAGTACCGCCAGAGCGGGGAGCCGGAGGAGCTGGCGGACATTCTGGAGGTGGTCTATGCCCT
>JAQXIT010000043.1 GCA_029007925.1 Bacillota bacterium
CTGTTTTGAAGCAGGTATAGCAGCCAAGGCAGGGCTTGTTAAAGTCCCGGGGCAGGAAAAACTCCCGGATCTCCCTGCCGGCTTTCCTGTCCGAATCCCCGTGCCCGACGCCGTCAGCAGCGCGGCTGTTCTGTCAAATCAATCTGCCTTCACATGACCCGGTATCCCGCTTTCGTCAGGCCGGATATGAAATCCCAAAACAGGCTTTCGGCTTTTGTAATCCTTCTGCTGTTTTCAAATGGATGAAAAGCCAGAATCCTCTTTTCCTCATCCATCCAAACAGCCTTTTCTTTCGGCTCCATTTTATACCCCTTTCACGACCGGCCAGATAAATACTGCCAGCAGCGCAAGAATCAGAAGCGGAATCGCCAGCGATACCACCCCGGCGACAAACAGCGCGATCAGCAGCGCGGGGATACCGATCACAAACAGAATCCCTTTCGTGATTCCCCAGGCGGCTTTGAACGCGAAAAGAATCAGCTTCACCACAAACACAATGATGCCAATCACAAACAATGTAATCATAAAAATCCTTCCTTCTCGGCAATCACTACCTAACGTTCGGCAGTAATTGGTTTTGAAATGAAGCGGCCGTGCCGCGCGGACACAGCCGCATTGCGCTGAAAACGGGAATTTTCTATGCGGAAACACCTTTCCGCGTGGAGCGGAAACGGACGATTCCCGCATCGATTGACAAAGCCCCGTATTTGCCCGTGGAATCACCGCGCTTTTGGCTGATAGAGCCTGAAGAACTGCCGAATATGTCTGTCAACCAGCGCCATGACCTCCGGCTCCCGATCCGGCTCCCGGTCGCAGAGATTGATCCACACGGAAATGGGCAGACAAAGCTGGGCCGCCATGATCTCGGGATCCTCGTCCGCCAGAACGCCCTGCCGGATCAGGTGTTTCATGAGTACCGTGAAGTATTGCATCACGTCGGCATAATTCTGCTTGGTCTGCAGCTTCGCCAGCTCCGGGTTCTGGAACTGCTCGATCACCAGCATTTTCCGCGCCTTGCTGATATGGGGGTCATGGAGAATATAGCGGATCTGCCGCTGAATCCTTTGCGCGGCGGCATCGGGAGTCAGCGCCTGCGGAGTCTCCGTATCGGAGGAGTGCGCCCAATCCGCCCCGGCAAAAATGGAATGTGCCGCATACTGTTCCAGAACATTCTTCACAAGCGCGTCCAGAATTGCCTGCTTGCTTTCAAAATGGCTGTACAGGGAGGCTTTCCGGATGCCAACCGCATCCGCTACCATGGAAAGGCTGGTTGCCTCAAAACCTTTGACCGAAAACAGCTCCAGCGCCACCTCCAGAATTTCCTGCTTTGTGTTCCCATGATCCATAACCGTCTCTCCTTCGCGGAAACCGATGTGTTCCTTGGTTCCGGGCAGTGCTGCCTATAGTATAACTACCTAACGTTCGTTAGTCAATCGGCAGCACCGTTTTTCGGCGCCTTTGGCAGTAAAAAAGGAGCGCGGGAGGGCTTTCGGTACCTTGACGCGGCAGCTCCGGGACGCGGTTCCCGCCGCGGAAAGCTTTGAAGATCAAGGCCGTCTGCCGTTTGTCCTTGGCGCGCCTCCCGCCGCAATCCATTCCGAGGATCCGGGACAGATTGCTGCTTGTCAATGGGTTTCGGAACGAGGCTGCTGATTCAGGATCTTTGCGATGATGGGGCGGTGAACCTTCATGGCGCCCTTGGGGCAGAATTCCTGACAGCAGAAGCAGTGGATGCAGGCCTTGCGGTTGATTTTCGGCAGCTTCTTCTCCATCCGAATGGCCTTGGCGGGGCAGATATCCCGGCAGTGACCGCAGCCCACGCAGGCGCCTTTGCGCACCTTGGGCACGGAGCACAGGGCGCTCTGCACGAAGCCGCCGATGACCCCGCCCAGGGCTTTTCCGCCGAAGTCCCGGAACAGGAGGCTGTTCAGGGTTTCCAGATTTTTGAAATCCGGCACAATAAAATCCTCCAGGTTTCCGGCAATGTCCAGTTCTTCCACGGTTTCCGGGATCAGACCCCGCTCAAAAGCGGCTTCCAGAGTCGGCACATCCTCCCGGCGAAGCCCCAGAATTTTGGCGCAGGCCAGATCCAGCTTGTGGGGGCTGGGGGAGGCAAGCACCGCTCCGATCTGCCGGGGCGTGCCGTTGGTGGGGCCGTTGCCCTCCATGCCGACGATGGCATCCGTGATGGAGAGGACGGGCTTGAAATGTTCGTCCAAGTCCACGATCATCCGGGCAAAATCCTTGGGATCCGGGAACCGGAAATGGTACTCCGGCTTCATGGTGCCGGGAATGACGCCGAACATATTTTTCGCCGCGTTGGACATGCCCATCATTCCGTGGGTTTTCAGCTTGGAAAAGTCGATAATGGCGTCCGCTTCGTCCAGATAGGCGGTGTATTGGATGGTTTTTGCCACTTTGGCCTCGGGACATTGGGCTGTCTTCTGCTCAAAATTGTGGTTCAGCACCGCGCCGGATGCCTCGACTTGATGCATTCCGGTGGCCTTGTATACCCGGTCTACATAGACGGCGGTGTACAGTCCTCCGGGACTGTCGCCGACGATCACTTCCGCGCCCCGCTCTTTCAGCAGCTCCGTCAGGGCGCAGAGCAAGTCCGGGTGGGTGGTCGCCGCGGCCTCCGGCTTCAGAAAGGAGACCAGATTCGCCTTGATCGCCACCTTCATTCCGGGTCTGACCCAGTCCAGACCGCCGAAAGGGGCCAGTACTTCCAAAAGGGCTGCCCGGCAGCGCGCTACCCCATATTCCGGGCATGGGACAATGGATACTTCTGTCATAACGCCTCCTGCTTCCTGGGGGAAATCGTGGATTCCCTGAGTTTTCTGCGGAAAGTATATCACATTCCCCCGAAAAATGCAACGGGCGGCGGGAACGGCGCCGAACTTGACAAGGCGCGGCGGGCAGGATATAATATTGTTCTGAAAAGAACCATTTTTGCCGGGGAGACCCAAAAAAACGGAACGAGGTGTGCGGTATGAATCCGGATGAAAACAAAGGCCTGACGCTCTTAAAAAAGGGACAGAAGGGGTTCCTGCACCTGATCTTCAGCCGTTTGGGGCTGATTGTGCTGCTGCTGGCATTCCATGTTTTCCTGCTGTTCTGCGTTTTCCACTGGTTTGAGAATTTCCTTCCCCATATTTTCGGAGGGACCATGATCTTCACGGTGGGGATGGTTCTGTATCTGCTCAACAGCCGCATGGACGCTTCCGCCAAAATCACATGGCTGATCGTGATTATGCTGCTGCCGGTGTTCGGCGCGCTGCTGTATTGCTACACCCGCAGCGACATAGGCCACCGGGCTCTGAAAAAGCGGCTGAACCGGCTCATGGGCCAGGAAAACATTCCCCAATCCGACCGGGTGATGGACCGGCTTTCCCGGGAGGCTCCCAGCGCCGCGGCGCTGGCCCGGTATCTGCATCGCACCGGATGCTACCCGGCCTGTGACCGCACCGATGTGACGTATTTCCCCCTGGGAGAACGGATGTGGGAGGAGATGCTGCGGCAGCTGGAGCAGGCGGAGCACTTTATTTTTCTGGAATACTTCATCGTGGATGAAGGCGTGATGTGGGGGAAAATTCTGGAAATCCTGGCCCGCAAAGTCAAAGAGGGCGTGGATGTCCGGGTCATGTACGACGGCACCTGCGAGTTTTCCACCCTGCCCCACGACTATCCCAGGCGTCTGGGCGAGCTGGGCATCCGGTGCAAAATGTTTGCCCCGGTGACGCCCTTTGTCTCCACCCACTATAATTACCGGGATCATCGCAAGATCCTGGTCATCGACGGACATACGGCCTTCACCGGCGGCGTGAATCTGGCGGACGAATACATCAACCGTCTGGACAGATTCGGCCATTGGAAGGATGTGGGAATCATGCTGAAAGGGGAGGCGGTGCCCAGCTTCACGCTGATGTTCCTGCAAATGTGGAACATTGATGAAAAACAGCCGGAGTTCCACCGGTTTCTGGCCTATCCCACCCACGCGCCGGAGAATGCTCCGGGATATGTGATTCCCTATGGCGATTGCCCGCTGGATGGGGACAAGGTCGGCGAGCGGGTGTATATGGATATCCTCAACCGGGCGCAGCGGTATGTCCATATTATCACGCCGTATCTGATTCTGGACGACGAAATGGAGACCGCGCTGAAATTCGCGGCGGAGCGGGGCGTGGATGTGTCGCTGATCCTGCCGGGCATTACGGACAATTTTGCCGCTCACGCCCTGGCCTGGACTCATTACGCTTCCCTGCTGGATTCCGGCGTCAAAATCTTCGAATACACGCCGGGCTTCCCCCACGCCAAGGTGTTCGTCAGCGACGACCGGGAGGCGGTGGTGGGTACCATCAATCTGGACTACCGCAGTCTGTACCATCATTTTGAGTGCGCCGCTTATCTGTACGGAGTCCCCGCCATTTCCGAAATCGAAGGGGACTTCCGGGAGACCCTTGGGAAGTGCCGCAAGGTCACGCCCCAGTCCGCCCGGAAGGAAAAATGGACCCGCAGGCTGACGGGCATCCTCCTGAAAGCCGTGGCGCCGCTGATGTAACGGCTCCGTAATTCCCAAAAACGCCCCCGGTTATTCGCCGGGGGCGTTTTTATCCCATTCTGTCCGCTATGCGTCGTAGATTTGCCGGCTTCCCTTGATCGCCTCCGCCAGATACTGGCTGCTCCAGTTTCTGGCGCCGTCCATATCCCGGTTCAGCAGATGCCGGTACAGCTCTTCCACGTTGCTGTGGAGCGCGCCCACGCCATATTTCCGGCAGAACCGGATCCAAAGCGCGGTGCATGGCGCCTTGAAGGAAGTATAGATCAGCGGCAGAATGTGATTCCCGCCGATCAGGGTCATTTCGTGATGGAACTGAAAGGCGATTTCCGCGGCCTGGGTCGGTGTGGGCTTTTCTCGCAGGGCGTCCACGAATCTGCCCAGCGTTTCCAGTTCCGCGTCGGAGGCGTTGGCGATCACGCGCTGCAGGGTCATTTGCTCCAATCCCCAGCGCACCTCCAGAATGGAGCGGATCTCCTCCTTTCCCAGCATACCGCCGTGGTAGTCCATGATGGCCATCAGCGTCTCCATATTGCCGTTGCGGCGATAGTCGGACACAAACGCGCCCTGACGGGGCAGCACATCCAGAAATCCCTGCCGGGCCAGTTCGGAAATGCCTCCGTTCACCACCGCCCGGCTGACGCCCATCTGTTGGCAAAGCTCCCGCTCCGGGGGCAGCTTCTGCCCCATGGGCAGCTCCCCGGACAGAATCATCCCCTGCAGCTTCTGTACGAAAAGTTCTTTCAGGCTGGGGGCATAAAGCTGTTCAAATTCCATTGGTTTCCCTCCCGAGAATGCTCTGGTCATACCACAGACCACGGGATTATTTTACCATGCAATTTGTAGAATTTCAACCCGGTTGTTTGGGATAAACATAGAATTTTCCGACGGTAATTGACATTTTTGGGTTCTAACTTTAAACTGGAATCCGTAAAATGATACTGGTATGATCAGAAAGGGGCGATGCCCATGGAAACGGTCCGGATACTCCAAATCAAGCAGAGTATCTTCGCCAATAACGACGCGCAGGCAGACAAACTCCGCTCGGAGCTGAAAGAAAAAGGCATTTTTCTGCTGAATCTCATGTCCTCTCCCGGCTCCGGAAAGACCACAACCCTGACCCGCCTCATCGAAGCGCTGAAGGAGGAGCTGAAAATCGGCGTGATGGAGGCGGATATCGACTCGGACGTGGACGCGAAAACCATCGCGGCGGCCGGCGTGAAAACCATCCAGCTTCACACCGGCGGCATGTGTCATCTGGATGCCGCCATGACCCGGCAGGGGCTGGAGGGGCTGGATGCCGGGGACGCGGATCTGGTGGTGCTGGAAAACGTGGGCAATCTGGTGTGCCCGGCGGAGTTCGACACCGGAGCCGTGAAGAATATGGCGATTCTTTCCGTGCCGGAGGGTCATGACAAGCCTCTGAAATATCCCCTGATGTTTCAGGTCTGCGATGTGGTTCTGATTAACAAGATCGATGTTGCCCCCTACTTTGACTTCGATATGGAAAAGTGCGCGGACTACATCCATATGCGCAATCCCAGGGCGAAGATCTTCCCCATCTGCGCCAGAACAGGCGAGGGCGTGGACGCCGTCGCCGGCTGGCTGAAGGAGGAAGTTTTGAAATGGAAGAAAGGAGAATCGTAAATGGCTGACAATCTTGCGGGGTTCGTTCCCGATTTCGTGGAGAAGGAGGAGCCCAGAGAGATCATCCTGCGGCTGGGCAAGATGATTACAAACCGCATTCCCGTAAAGCTGGGTCTGCAGAAGCTGACCAAGTATGATCCCGAATACTGGGGACTGTCCATGCTGCTGACGGACGAACAGGCGGAGGTGGCGCTGAAAATGGGCGTCCGCCAGCCCAAGACGCTGGAGCAGCTGCTGAAGCTTACCGGCAAAGACAGGGCAACTCTGGAAAAGCTGCTGGATGAAATGTCCTTCACCGGCATCATCGAGTACAATTGGGAGAACCCCACCCGCACCAAGCAGTGGGTGCTGCCCATGTTCGTCCCCGGCAGCGCCGAGTTTTCCAACATGAACGACACCATCCTGAAAAAGCACCCGGAGATGGGGCGCTTCTTCGAGCGGATGAGCCGCCTGCCTCTGGAAAAGGTCACTCCCATGGTGCCTCCCGGCGGCGCGGGCATCGGAATGCACGTGATTCCCGTGGAAAAGGCCATCGAGACGGAGAATCAGTCCGTTTCCGTGGAGCATATCTCCCATTGGCTGGATAAGTACGAGGGCAAGTATGCCGCTTCTCCCTGCTCCTGCCGGAAATCCCGCCAGACCTTCGACGAGGGCTGCGCCGATGATCCCGAGGGCTGGTGCGTGGCCGTGGGCGACATGGCGGACTATGTGGTGGAGACCGGAAAGGGCGGCCGCTACATCACCAGGGAGGAAGCGCTGGAGATCTTCCGCCAGGGCGAGGAAAACGGCTTCGTTCACCAGATCACCAACATTGACGGCGAGAATAAGATCTTCGCCATCTGCAACTGCAATATCAACGTCTGCTACGCCCTGAGAACCTCCCAGTTGTTCAATACCCCCAATCTGTCCCGCAGCGCCTATGTGGCAAGAGTCGAGAAGGACGACTGTGTCGCCTGCGGCAAGTGCGTGGAGGCCTGTCCCGCCGGCGCCGTGAAGCTGGGTCAGAAGCTGTGCACCAAGGATGGCAGGGAAGTGCAGTATCCCAGGCATCCGCTGCCCAGCCAGCAAAAATGGGGCCCCCATATGTGGGACGAAAACTACCGGGACAACAACCGGATCAACTGCTACGACACCGGCACCGCCCCCTGCAAGACCGCCTGCCCCGCCCACATCGCGGTGCAGGGCTACCTGAAAATGGCCGCCCAGGGCCGTTATACGGAGGCTTTGGCGCTTATCAAGAAGGATAACCCTCTGCCCGCCATCTGCGGCCGCATCTGCAACCGCCGCTGTGAGGACGCCTGCACCAGAGGCTCCATCGATCAGGCCATCGCCATCGACGAGGTGAAGAAGTTCATCGCCCAGCGGGATCTGGATGCGGAAACCCGCTTCATCCCCAAGAAGGTGGTGCCCTCCCTGAACGGGTACTTCCCCGAGAAGGTGGCCATCATCGGTGCCGGCCCCGCGGGCCTGAGCTGCGCGTACTATCTGGCGGAGAAGGGCTATTCGCCCACCGTCTTTGAGAAGAACGAAAAGCCCGGCGGTATGCTCCGCTACGGCATCCCCAGCTTCAAGCTGGAAAAGGACGTCATCGATGCCGAAATCGACGTCATCAAAGCCATGGGCGTGGAAATCCGGTGCGGCGTTGAGGTGGGCAGGGATGTGACCCTCGACGAGCTGCGGGCCCAGGGCTACCGGGCGTTCTACATCGCCATCGGCTGTCAGGGCGGCAGAAAGGCCAACATTCCCGGCGAGGATGCCGAGGGCGTCATGACCGCCGTGGACTTCCTGCGCACGGTGGGCGCGGAGGAATCCTATGCCGTCACCGGCAAGGCCGTGGTGGTCGGCGGCGGCAACGTGGCCGTCGACGTGGCCAGAACCGCCCATCGGTGCGGCGCGGAGAGCGTTTCCATGTTCTGCCTGGAACCCAGAGAGAAGATGCCCGCCTCCGAGGAAGAAATCGCCGAAGCCATGGAAGAGGATGTGACCCTGACCTGCGGCTGGGGCCCCAAGGAGATTCTCGCCGAAAACGGCAAGGTCACCGGCATCGTGTTCAAGCGCTGCGTCAGCGTCTGGGATGAAAACGGCCGGTTCGCTCCCACCTATGACGAAAACGACACCCGCACCGTCCCCTGCGACCGGGTGTTCCTGTCCATCGGCCAGAGCATTCTCTGGGGCGACTTGCTGAAGGGCTCCAAGGTGGAGCTGGGCCGCGGCAGCGGCGCGGTGGCGGACGCACTGACCTATCAGACCGCCGAGCCGGATATCTTCGTCGGCGGCGACGTCTACACCGGCCCCAAGTTCGCCATTGATGCCATCGCGGCGGGGCGGGAAGGCGCCATCTCCATCCACCGGTTCGTCCAGCCCCATTCCAGCCTGACCATCGGCAGAAACCGCCGGGACTTCATCGCGCTGGATAAGGACAATATCCGCGTGGAGCGCTACGACAATTCCTCCCGCCAGATCCCCGGTGTCCGGGGGGATATCGACCGCAAAATGTCCTTCCGGGACGCCAAGCTCCCCTTCACCGAGGAGCAGGTCAAGGCCGAAACCGCCAGATGTCTGGGCTGCGGCGCCAGCGTGGTCGATCCCAACAAGTGCATCGGCTGCGGCGTGTGCACCACCAAGTGCGAATTCGGTGCCATCAAGCTCCATCGGGAGCGGCCCGAGTGCTCCAACATGATCCCCAGCGAGAAGAAGCTGCCCTATGTGCTGGGCAACGGCGCCAAGCAGGCGCTGAAGATCCGGTTCTCCCGGAAGAAGGAGCCGTAATATGCACGAGCTGGGTGTTGTTTTTCATATCATGGATTCCCTGGAAGCCGTGGCGAAGGAAAATGACGTGACCCGGATCCAAAGCGTGACCATCGAAGTCGGTGAGGTATCCACGGTGATTCCCCACTACCTCACCGACTGCTGGGCCTGGGCAATCAAGAAGCGCCCGCTGCTGACGGACTGCCGGATGAAGGTGGAAATCCTTCCCGCGGTCACCTACTGTGAGGGCTGCGGCACGGAATACGGCACCGTAGCGCATGGGCGGATCTGCCCCAACTGCGGCAGCGAGAAAACCTGGCTTCTCAAGGGAAATGAGCTGAATATCAAAGAAATTGAGGTTATTTAGGAGGGTTTTGTCATGTTATTCCAGATCTACGGAGAAACCGCCGGCTTCCAGCTTCTCGGCTGGCTGCTGGTATTCGCGGGGCTGATCCTGGCCAACGAATTGGCCCGGCGCACAAAATGGGGCGGAATCGCCTGCTTCCTGATTCTGCCCGCGGGACTGACGGTCTACTTTATCTCCATTTATGTGGGCGCTGCCATGGGCGCGGAGTGGGCGCTGAACAATCCCACCTATCTGTACATGAACAGTTGGTTCCACTATGCCAAGCTCTACGCGGCCACCGCTGGCTGCATCGGCTTCCTGATGCTCAAGTACAAATGGAGCATCGGCAAAACCGAATGGTTCAAGGTGTTCCCCTTCCTGATCGTGGCCATCAACATTCTGATTGCCGTGGCCAGTGATTTTGAATCCGCCATCAAGGGCGCCCAGGCCATGAAGGAGTACGGCGACCGCTGGTGGCTGTCCAGCGAGAATGTGTGGCTCTACGGCGGCTGGTGGAACTGGCTCAACGGCATCGCGGGCATCCTGAATATTTTCTGCATGACCGGCTGGTGGGGCATCTACACCTCCAAGAAAAAGCAGGATATGCTGTGGCCCGATATGATCTGGCTGTATATTCTGGCTTACGATGTGTGGAACTTCCAGTATACCTATCTGAATCTGCCCACCCACGCGTGGTACTGCGGTCTTGCTCTGCTGCTGGCTCCCACCGTTGCCAACGCGCTGTGGAACAAGGGCGGCTGGATCCAGAACCGGGCCAACACCCTGGCGCTGTGGTGCATGTTCGCCCAGGTGTTCCCGCTGTTCCAGGATGCCAGTGTGTTCACGACCATCCCCGTTCTCTATGCGGACGGCGTGATGAATGCCGCCGTTCG
>JAQXIT010000044.1 GCA_029007925.1 Bacillota bacterium
GCCATCAGCATATGAAACACATTGGAGGTGCCGAAAGTGGCAATCAGCGATTCACAAAAGAGAGCCGTTGCGAAATACAACGCGGCCAATTATGACCGGGTTGAGTTGCGGCTTGAGAAAGGAAGAAAGGAAGTCACCAAATCCCACGCAGAGGCTCAGGGCGAGAGCCTGAACGCCTTTATTAACCGGGCTATATCTGAGACTATGGAGCGGGATAACGCCGCCACAAAGCCTTGACTCGTCCCCAGTGGTGTTTTGCAACCTCTCAGACCGTGTACCAGTTATTGCGGCTGACGGATAATGAAAATCATCACTTGATAGCCGTATCATTTGGCACATGGCAAAACGGCCTTACACATGGGAAACAGGCAGAAAAACGCTTTACCAAAACCAACCATCGCTATTTTTGCGGCCTTAAAATTTTGGGTCAATTTTGGGTCACAACCCACGAAATGACCCAAAGAGCAGTGATACGAAACATTGCGGAAACAACCACAAAACAGGATTAAAGTTTATATTTAGGCGAGATAAAATACGTTACTTTACACTATGTATCGCACTACGAATCAGTAGGTCGGGGGTTCGAGTCCCTTCCGGCGTACCAAAAAGAGGATGCCAGCAGGCATCCTCTTTTTGGTACGCCGGAAGATCGGACTCGAAAGGGCGGCCTTGCCGCAGGCAAGGCAACAAAGTGTCCGGTGGACACTTTGTTAGCCCGTGGGAGAGTCCTTCCGATGGGAGACGCATCCCGCGGGGATGTGGATCCCATTGGAAATTGCTTCCTGACGGAAAAGAGGTTGCCGCCGGCACGTTTTCTTTTCGGCTTTTCGAATCCCTTCTGCGTGAATACCATACCAAACAGAACGCCACCCCATTCGGGGTAGCGTTCTGTTCGTCAATGGGGTACAAAAAAGATGGATTTGCGTTTTTGACAGATAGCTTTATAAGCTTGGAAACAGTTTTCGTGAAATATTATGCTGACGCAAAATGTGAAATAAGCGCCGACGGCGCTTGGGATATTTTCCGCTTGCGCGGAAAGTGAAATGAAATAAATCCCTCACGCGCCGTGGCGCATTTCACACGCCGCAGGCGTATTTCACTTGCGACGCAAATTTCACAAATCCCGGAAGGGATTTATTTCGTTGAAAAAAGCACGCCAAGGCGTGCTTTTTTCATGGTGGACTTGAAGGGATTCGAACCCTCGACCCCCACAATGCGAATGTGGTGCGCTCCCAACTGCGCTACAAGCCCATAGGCTGCGGCATCAACCGCAGCTTAGATTATACTTTGCGGAAACAGATTTGTCAAGTACAAACTTACCGGCGGATGGCATATTCCACGGGTGTATCCGCGGGCAGCTCCAGCAGCTCCGGATGCGCCAGCAGCTCCCGCACCAGCGCCACGGTGCCGGAATAGTAGTAGCCGTCGGCGATGCGCTCGTCCAGCGTGATGCCCAGCGGCAGCACCTCGTGGAGATCGGCGCTGCCGTCCTTGCCGTACTCCATCTTCATGTACTTCTTGCCCAGCACGATAAAGCAGGAATTGGTTCCCCAGTTCACCAGATGGTGATAGCCGCACTCCAGGCCGATGGAGCCCAGATTGCTCAGGAAAATGGCGGCGTGGTTGGGATCGCTGCCGATGATGGACTGAGGCGCCCAGCCGTGCTTGTCCAGCCACAGCGTAATCTTGGCCAGCGCGGTAATCATCCACTGAGGCAGCTTGGACACAGCATCCATAGCGCCGGTGGAAGTATCCTTCTCCTCGTCACCCTTGGTCATGTGGATGACCTTCATGATCTTCTCATGGTAGCTTTCCAGCGTCTCCTTGGGGTCGTAGTCGAAGAACGCCAGCGCTTCCTCCGCCCGGTCGTCGAACTTCTTCTTCACCGTGAAAGCCACCGTCACATCCCGGCGCTGATACAACCGGTTGTTGCAGACGAAGCGGTTCATCTTGGGCCGCAGAATGAATGCCTTGCCGATGGCAGCGCTGACGATGTGGAAAAGGGTGTACTTGTCCTCCGTCCGTCCCTCGTTCAGCTTCTCGAGATAGGCATTTATCGGGCGAAGATCGATATCCACCGTGATGTGCGCCTCGTTGTCCGCCCGGTTGGGCATGATCGCCGGCATAATCCGGTTCATGGCGGGAATATCCCTCAGCCAGATTCCGTCCTCGCGGTCGCCCCATTTCTTCTTTTCCATAGTAAATCCCCCTGCTTTTTTCCGTGATGACCCGATTATAGCAGATATGGTCGGAAATTGCAATCTTGCTTTTTTCGACTTGCCGCTGTATAATGAATTTATAACACGGAAAGGCAGGGATCTCCATGGAACAGCAGGTCAATGAAACACCGGTACGCCGCCCCCGCAGGCGTCGGAAAACCAAAGCGGAAATTTTTCGGGAGGCATACCTGCCCTACATCATCCTGATGGCGGCGGCGGTGCTGATCGTCATCTTCCTCCTCGGCGCTGCCCTGCGGGGCTGCGGCGCTGAGTCGGAGGCGCCGGCGGCCGCCGCGGCGGTTGGTGCATGGGTGACGGTATGATGGCCTTATTGCCCGGGAAATACCGCCATTTCAAGGGCGGGGAATATGAACTCATCGGCATCGCCCGCCACAGCGAAACGCTGGAGCCCATGGTTGTCTACCGGGCGCTGTACGGCGACGGCGGTCTCTGGGTACGTCCCGCCGCCATGTGGGAGGAAACGGTCTCCCGCCCGGATTACCACGGCCCCCGGTTCCGGTATGTAGGCCCCATGGAGAAGCCCGAAGCGTAAATGACCCCCGGATCATCGATCCGGGGTGTTTTTATCGGAGCTGGCTGCTGTTGTTGAGCACCAGTGTGCTGTAAAGGAACAGTACATCCTGACCGTGGAAGTCCAGAAACCGGGACAGCATGGCACCGGAGAGGTACCTCAGATCCACCAGCGTCACCGTTCGGTAGCCCCGGCACAGCAGCGGCGCCAGCGCGGAGCCGAAGGAATCCCGGAATACGATCAGCTCCCGATCCGTTTCCGCATAGGGGTTTTCGATCCGCAGCAGCGAGACGGAGCCGGACAGGAAGGTTTCGTAGGGATCTCTGCCGGACAGTTTTTCCCAATCGTAGACCTCTCCCCACTCGCCTGTCTCATAATTCAGCACCCGGCAGCGGTTGAGCCAGTCGCTTTGCAGCGTACGGAAGCCGTCCGGCTTCAGGGGCAGCGCCGCCTGACCGGAATAGGCACCCAGGAAGGGCGTTTCCGCCGGGACCGCCGTCATATTCCCGGGGCCGGGGACGCCCATGGCCGCGCACAGCCGCTCCGCGGCCGGCAGCAGCCGCTCCTGCCGCCAGTGGGGATCGGTGCGGTAGTAGTCGTCAATGGTCAGAAGCTCAGAGAGGTTTACATAACTTGCATAAGGCATCCCCTGCTCCATTTTTTCCGCCAGCGCCCCGTAATCCATGGCAGGATACCCCAGCTCCCGGGCCAGGAAATACCCCTTATCCGGCACCAGCGCCGCGAAAATCCGGGAATCCCCCAGATACCGGGCATGAACCTGGCCGAACACCTTCAGCGCGTGGTCAAGGGATGCCTCCTGCAGGGGATATTCCAGCTTGGCGGCGTGCCCCCGGGCAAAATAGATGCCGTTGTTGTCAAGCTGGCTCAGCAGTCGGTAATGCACCTGAGCCTTCAGCCCCCGGAACTTGTCCCGGAGGGGGAACTGATCCAGCGTGTAGCTTTCAAAATCCGACATGAACCGGCCGCTTTCCAGATCTTCCGCCGTCAGCGCCGGCATTTGTGCCAGTTCCCGGCGTTCCGTTTCGGAAAAAGCCGCCGGCGGGCGGCACCAGGCCGCCACCGTCAGCCCCAGCCACAGGGCTGCGGTGAGGGACATTCCCAGAATTTTCCGGTGTTTCGCTTCCATGACGCCTCTCCTAAAATCGGAAATACAGGAACGGATTGAAGGATCCGTCCACCAGATAGGCCGTACAGACCAGCAGCAGCGCCGCAGCCACCACCGGACGCAGGAACGCCGCCGGCAGACGGTTTTCCATTCTCAGGGCGAGATTCCGCACCAGCGGGGTGGCGCCCACCACGCCCAGAATCAACAGCACCGCATAGCTGCGCAGATAATACAGGGTGACGGTATTGACCGCCGGAAGGTTCCTCAGGCCGAACATCCCCGCCAGGTCCTCCCCGGCCTGTCCCAGGCTTCCGGCGTTGAAGATCACGAAGCTGATGACCACCGTCAGCAGCACATAACCCCGGCGCAGCCATACGGGGAGCCTGCTCATCCCGGGCACCCACTTCTCGATCAGCAGCAGGGCGGCAAACAGCAGTCCCCAGGCCACGAAATTCCACGAGGCACCGTGCCACAGTCCCGTCAGCATCCACACCGTCAGAATATTCAGCGCCCAGCGTCCCCATCCCACCCGGTTGCCGCCCATGGGAATATACACATAGTCCCGGAACCAGCCGCCCAGCGTCATGTGCCACCGCCGCCAGAACTCGGATACGCTTTTGGAAATATAAGGATAATCAAAGTTCTTGGGGAATCGGAACCCGAAGATCCGTCCCAGGCCGATGGCCATGTCGCTGTAGCCGGAGAAATCAAAATAGATGTGCAGGGTGAAAGCCACGGCGTAGAGCCAGCAGAACAGCACGCTCTTTTCCCCGCAGTCCCGGAAAACCTCCGTAAGCTGCCCCAGTGGATTGGCCAGCAGCACCTTTTTCCCCAGACCCACCAGAAATCCGAACATCCCGTCGGAGAAGTCCTCCCAGTCCGTCTTTCTGTCCTCCAGCGCCCCGGCCACATCCACATAGCGGACGATGGGACCGGCGATGAGCTGGGGAAACATGGCCACATAGGTGCCGAACCGCAGCAGGCTCCGCTGGGCTGCCGTCTGTCCCCGGTATACGTCGACGGTATAGCTGACGCACTGGAAGGTATAGAAGCTGATGCCGATGGGCAGCGCCAGCTTCAGCAGCGGCACGCTCATTCCGGTGAGCCGGTTCCAGTTCTCCACCGCGAAATCGGCGTATTTGAATACCCCCAGCATCAGTACACCGGTGAGTACCGACAGGGTCAGCCACAGCTTTTTGTGGCTTCTTTCGATGGCCAGGCCGTAGGTGTAGAACAGCACAATGGATGCCGCCATCAGCAGCACGTACCGGGGCTCGCCCCAGGCGTAGAACAGAAGGCTGGCCAGCAGCAGAAAGCCGTTCTTTCCCTTCCGGGGCATCAGGCAGTATAGGATCACTACGGCGGGCAGAAAATAGTACAGAAAAGGAATCCCGGAAAACAGCATGGTTCGTTCCTCGCATTGGAATGTACGGCGCGGCCGGAACCGCGCCTGCGGAGTATGGTCAGGCGGTTACCGCTTCGTCATAAAGCACCTCCCCGCCGGGGAAGGCGGTGCCCAGATGCGTGCGGAATGCTTCCATGTTCCCGCCGCTGCCGAAGGCCATCAGAAGCTGCCCCTCCACCCGGGCGATCAGCAGGCGATCCGGCTGCCCGCAGATCCAGTGGGTTCTCTGCAGATTGTCCCGCAGAGCCTTGGCAGCCGCCGGAAAATCACTGCCGTCCTTCAGGCGGAAGGCTGCGCAGGTGAAGATATTGCTGTTCATCAGATGCACCAGAGAGGCGCCCTCCTCCACCTGGGTGAGCAGTTCCTCCGGCAGCAGGTAGTGGTTGGTCAGCTCCTCGGTATCGGTCACGTCCAGATCCCCGGGGCCGTCGTCCACGGCATGGGCAATGGTTCCGCCGTAGGCGGCAAAGCGCTCCGTATCGGCAAATTCCGACCAGATTTTGTTCAGGATCCGGGCGGAAGCGGTGTCGGCGGTGCCGGTGGGCTGGGTTTCCGTTTGGGTGGATGCCGCGGTGGGCGCCGTCGTGGGTGCCGAGGTGGGTGTTTCGGTGGGGCTGAGGCTTTCTCCGGTGGTTTCCCCGGCGCTTCGGCGGCAGCCGGACAGCAGCGAGGCAACCATGGCGGCTGCCAGCAGAATCATCATGCGTTTGTTCATACTCGTTCCTCCCTAAAGGTTCGATTCCCGGATAGCATATCCATCCTCCGCCGGTTTTATACCCCCGGAAGAAGCAAGCGCCCCACGGGGAAATCCCCGGGGGGCGTGGTTTGGGCTATGAAAGCAGCATTTTTCCCGGATCACCCGGTGCTCAGGGATTCAGAGTCCAGCCGTAGTCGCCGTGGTAGATCATCAGCCGGGTTTGTCCGCCGTCGATGCAGATATTCTCGCCGGTGATGAAGCCCGCCTTGTCGGAAGCCAGAAACAGCACCATGTTGGCGATGTCCAAGGGGTTGCCCACCCGCCCCGCCGGCTGCTGGGCGGCATCGGGGCCTTCATAAACGGTTCCGGTGGTATCGATCCACCCCGGGGAAATGGAATTCACCCGAACCTTCCCGGCAAAGGAAACCGCCAGCGCGTGGGTCAGCGCGGCAATGCCTCCCTTGGCGGCGGTGTAGCTTTCGCTCTGGGGCTGGCTCATGCGATCCCGGGACGAGGAAATATTGAGGATACTGCTTCCCGGGGCAAAGTAGGGCGCGAAGAGCTTGGCGAGGTAGAAAGGCGCGGTGACACCGATGGCCAGGGAGCGCTGGAACTGCTCATAGGTGCATTCCCCGATGCCGAGGAAGAGGGGCGGCGCGTTGTTCACCAGCACATCCACCCGACCGTAGCGATCGATGACCTGCCGGGCGAAGTCCTCCAATGTGGCTTTGTCTCCGATGTCGCCCACATAATGAGAGCCTTCGGCGCTGTCGATAACGCAGACGTGGGCGCCTTCCTTTTGGAATTCCCCGGCGATGCACTTGCCGATGCCCTTCGCGCCGCCGGTGATGACGATGACTTTATTCCGGAACATACGATTTTCCGTCCTTGTTTGAATTTAAGATTTCCATTTGGGTTTCCGCCGGACTGAAACGGCCGCACCCGATGTGGGTACGGCCGTCATGTGCGCTTACGCTTCGTCAGTCCTGCCGGCCGGAATCACAGGAAGATTCCCACGAGGCCCTGCACCGCCAGATAAATCCCCAGCGCGCTGAGCACGGGCGCGGCCTTGGCCTGGGTACCGGAGGTAATCCGGCTGACCATGGAAGTAAACAGCCAGGTCACCACCGTAAAGACGACGCCTCCGGCGAGAGCCGGCTTCCAGCATTCCGCTGCCGCCGTCATGCCAGCCGCCAGAGGCAGCAGGCCGAAGGTCACGGCAGAGAAAAGGAAGATCCACGGATACAGGCGCTTGGCGCCGGGCGCCAGATAGTAATCCAGCAGCAGCGCCGCCAGGGAGAGGAGCGTCATGGCCGGAATGTTCAGCTCGGGCAGAATCACACCGGGCAGGAAGGTGCCGATCAGGACGCAGGCCAGCAGCACCAGTCCCACAATCGCGGCCAGCAGCGTGTTCAACAGATAAGTGTTTTGTTTCATACCATCATTCCCCCCATGTGGTCGCGCCGGAAGAAGAATCCGCGCCAGTCACAAAGCTCACGGCGGAATTGACGCCCTGGGTCACCGCTTTGGAGGTAACGGTGGCTCCGGTGAGGGCATCGATATTCTCTCCGACGGCTGCGGTGCCATCCGTGTTCAGGAACTGGGCCAGGAATTGGGTATCCGTCAGGGCTTTTCTGCCCAGGCCGGGGGTTTCCTTCATATCCCGGATCACCAGGCCGGTGACGCGGCCGTCGCTGCTGACACCCACCAGCATGGAGATGTCTCCCGCGTAGCCAGAGGTAACAACGTGCACCACATAGCCGCTTTCCGACTTGTAGGTCGTGCGGATGTTGGCATCCTCACCGGTGTAGGCTTCTTCGGTGAAGGTCTCGCTGCCGGGAAGCAAGGTGGTCATAATGGCGTTCAGATTCTCCTGAGCGATCTTCTCCCGGACGCCGGAAAGGCCGGCGGAAGCGGCAAACAGCACAGCGGCCGCCAGAGCAATACTCAGAATCGGCAACAAAATCGTCTTTTTCATGCCCTTGCTCCTTTCTTTACGCCGAAGCGACGGGGCGCGGTGACGCGGTCGATCGCCCAGGTCAGAAGGTTCATCAGCAGAATGGCGTAGGTGACGCCTTCGGGGAACAGCCCGAAATAGCGGAAGAATACCGTCAGCGCGCCGCAGCCGATGCCGTAGAGGAGCTGCCCCACGGGGGTCACGGGAGAGGTGGCGTAGTCGGTGGCCATGAAGATGGCGCCCAGCATCACGCCGCCGCCCAGCAGGCTGTAGAGCATCCAGGCCAGAGCGTTGTCGGTTTTGTGGAACACCAGCGTCAGCACGGCCACGCTGCCCAGATAGGCCAGCGGGATCCGGGGAGAAATGACCTTGCGAACCACCAGATACACGCCGCTCAGCAGAAGCGCCAGAGCGGAGATCTCACCGATGGAACCGGGAATCCGGCCCAGCAGCATATCCACCAGGCTGCTCTTGGGCAGAGCGGGCATGACCATCTGGTGCAGCGGGGTGGCTCCGGAAACGCCGTCCACCGCGTAGCGGGTCAGCGCCGCCGGGAACAGCAGCATCATGAAGGCACGTCCGGCAAGGGCGGGGTTGAAAACGTTCTGTCCCAGGCCGCCGCAGAGGCACTTGGCCGCCAGGATGGCAAACACACTGCCGAGGATCACCACATAGAAGGGCGTGGAGACCGGCAGAGTCAGGGCAAAGAGCATACCCGTGACCAGCGCGGAGCAATCCCGCAGTGTATTCGGCTTGCGGGTGAGCAGGCAATAGAGCCACTCCGCTCCAACGGCGGAGATCATGGACACCGCCGTTACCGCCAGCGCCCGGGGGCCCAGCACGATGGCGCCCACGGCCAGGGCGGGCACCAGCGCCAGCACCACATCCAGCATCAGGCGGCTGGTTTTGAAATTCCCGCGAATATGGGGGGAAGAAGCGACTGTCAGATTCATTTGCTTTTCGCCTCCTTCAGAAGTTGCTTGCCCTTACGGATTCTCTCCACCAGCGGGAGCTTTCCGGGGCAGGTAAAGGCGCAGCTGCCGCACTCGATGCAGTCCATAACCCGCAGACGCTCCAGCTCGGCGGCATTCCCCGCCTTCTCAAAGCGGTACAGATACAGCGGCTGCAGACGCATAGGACACACCGAGACGCACTTGCCGCAGCGCAGGCACACCGGGTTTTCGGCGGCGCCGTTGCGGTCCTTCAGCAGGCACAGCACGGAGTTGGTGGCCTTCACCACCGGGACGGACAGATCACTCTGGGCAATGCCCATCATGGGGCCGCCGCTGATGACCCGTTCGGTGGCGTCGTTCAGCCCGCCGGCCACCTCGATCAGGTCATGGAAGGTGGTGCCGATGCGTACAATAAAGTTCTGGGGATCCCGGATGGCTTCACCGGACACGGTGACGATACGGGAAGTGACGGGTACCCCCAGCTCCACCGCCCGGCAGATGGCGACAAAGGTGGATACGTTGAACACGGCGCAGTTGACGCTGACCGGAAGCTGTCCCGGCGGCACCTCCCGGCCGGTGAGGGACTGGATCAGCTGCTTTTCCGCGCCCTGGGGGTAGCGGGTAGGCAGCACCGCCAGCTCGATTTCGGGGTAGGAGGTCATCAGGGTGCGAAGAATGCGGATTGCTTCCTGTTTATTGTCCTCTACCGCCAGCACCAGACGCTCGGGAGCAAGCACCTTCCGCAGGATACGCATACCCTCCAGTACCTGCTCCGGGTTGGTACGAAGCAGGGAATCGTCGGCGGTGATATAGGGCTCACACTCGCAGGCGTTGGCAATCAGCGTATCCACATGCCCCATGGCGGACAAGGCCTTGACGCTGCCGGGAAAGGCTGCGCCGCCCATGCCCACGATGCCGGCTTCCCGGATGGTGTGAAGGATGTCATCGTTATCCAGCTCCTCCACGCACTTGTCACAGGGTTCGGCAGGGACAGTTTCGTCCCGGAAGTCGTTCTGGATTACTACGGACAGTACCTGCCGTCCGCTGGGATGGGGATGGGGCTCAATAGCCGCCACAACGCCGGATACGGAGGCGTGCACAGGCACGCACAGTCCCTCGCCGTCGCCGATTTTCTGTCCCCGCAGCACCTTATCGCCCACCGCCACCAGAGGAACGCAGGGCGCGCCGATGTGCTGCACCATGGGAATCACCACCCGCGCCGGAGTGACCCGGCGGAAGGCTGTGACGCCCGTGGACATTTCTTTGTTGTATTTGGGGTGAATGCCCCCAAAAAACAGGCGTTTCATTTATTTAGCACCTCATTTTAATGGAAGCACTGAGCAAACCGGCAGGCGCCGGCGGCTAAGCTGCAGCAGCCGCCGGTTTGATCAGAGATTCCTAAGTTCGTAACAGTTCTTCAAAGCCG
>JAQXIT010000045.1 GCA_029007925.1 Bacillota bacterium
CCCAGGGCCCGGATCAGGCTGGTGATGGGCAGCTTGCGGTTCTTGTCGATGCGAACCCAGAACACGTCGGAGTTGTCGGTCTCATACTCCAGCCAGGCGCCCCGGTAAGGGATCACCGTAGCGGTATAGGTATGCTGGTCGGCCTTGTCCACCTCGTGGCCGTAGTACATACCGGGGCTGCGGACGATCTGGGAGACGATGACACGCTCAGCACCGTTGATGACAAAGGTGCCGCCGTTGGTCATGATGGGGAAATCTCCCATGAAGATCTCCTGCTCCTTGATTTCGTCGGTCTCAGTGTTGCGCAGACGCACCCGAACCTTGATGGGCTTGGCGTAAGTGGCGTCCCGCTCCTTGCACTCCTCGATGGTGTACTTGGGCTTCTCATCCATGGAATAATCCAGGAAGCTCAGCTCCAGTTTGCCGGAGAAGTCGGTAATGGTGCCGACATCCTTGAACACCTCCCGCAGTCCCGTCTCCAGGAACCACTGGTAGGAGTCCTTCTGGATCTTCAGCATGTTGGGGATCTCCAGGATCTCGTCATACTTTGCGTAGGATTTACGCATGGTCTTGCCGAACATTACGTCCTTGACCATTGCCATATGGATCATCACAGCCTTTCTTTCGGCTTTCGCCTGAATGTGTGTTGCTTGCCGTATTTTGATACGCTCGGAACCGTTGCCAATTTTGCACAACTTTGTGCTTGACAGCCGCCATAATCTGTGGTATCATGACCATGTTGGGAAGGATGGCTCAGGGGGGCATATTACCGCAGTATGGAAAACCATTATACACCCTCCCTTTCCGTTTGTCAATCCGTTTTTTGCTGTTTTGCCGGGGATATCCCCGGTTTTTTCTTTTGTATCTCCCCTGCTTTGTCTCTTGCATTTCCCTCAGACTGTGATATACTGAATTCCGAAAAACGATTCTCCCGGAGGATCCCCTATGGAATTTTCAAAGCTGCTGGATCTGGCCTCGGATCTGGGCTACGAGCTGGCCATGAGCGGTGCGGAAACCTTCCGCGTGGAAGAAAGCATCAGTCTTGTTCTGAAAGCCTACGATATCGATGCCGAGGTCTTTGTGATCCCCAACTGTATGCACATCAGCATTGAGCCGGTCATCGGCCGTCCCCTCACCCGGATGCGGCGCATCGGTCTGCACGGCAACGATCTGGACGCCGTGGAAAAGTTTTCCAGCCTCAGCCGCCGGATCTGCGCCCAGCATCCCGCCCCGGAGATCGCCGCCCAATGGCTGGAGGAAACCCGGCAGCAGCGCAGGAGCTACGGTCTGCCCATGTACATGGCGGGGCACTTTCTGGGCTCCTTCGGTTTTTCCCTTCTTTTCGGCGGCAGCCTGGCGGACGCGGTCTGTTCCGGCGTCTGCGGTCTGCTGGTAGGCATCATCAACAAGCTCATCGACGGCTGGGGCGCCAACCAGTTCTTCCGCACCATTGCCGCCGCCTTCCCCATGGCGCTGCTGGCCTACATTCTGGGCGTGGTAGGTCTGGCGCCCAATCCCGACAGCGTGATTATCGGCGCCCTGATGCTGCTGGTGCCCGGGCTGCTGTTCACCAATGCCATGCGGGACATCATCTTCGGAGACACCAACTCCGGCATCAACCGGATCGTGCTGGTGCTGCTGATCGCGGCAGCCATTGCCCTCGGCACCGCCGCCGCCTGGAACTGTGTGGCTTCTCTGTGGAGTCCTCCCTCGGCGGTTGCCCCGATGGACTACGGATTTTTCGTCCAGTGCGTCGCCTGCGGCATCGGCTGCATCGGCTTCTCGATTCTCTTCAACATCCACGGCCCCGGCGCGCTGCTGTGCGTTCTGGGCGGAATCCTCTCCTGGCTCACCTATCTGATCTCCCAGCGGCTGGGCTGCAGCGTCATTATCGCCTATTTCTGGGCGTCACTGGTGGCCGCCGCCTATTCCGAGGCCATGGCGCGGATCCGCAAATATCCTGCCATTTCCTATCTGGTGGTTTCCATCTTCCCCCTGATTCCCGGCGCCGGCGTGTACTACACCATGAACTACGCCGTACAGGGTCAGGCGGTGCTGTTCGCCAGTCAGGGAATGCACACCGCCGCCATTGCCGGCATCATCGCCGTGGGCATTCTGCTGGTGTCCACCACGGTGCGGATTGTGACCACCCTCCGCCGCCGGAAAAAGTCGTAAAAGCTTCGGGTACCGGTTCCGGTACCCGATATTTTTATAATTGTGAGAAAACGCTTCCCAGCGATTGATGCAGCACCAGATTGGCATAGCCGTCGTAGGGTGTCTCGTCCCGATTGATGAGCACCAGACGGTCGCCCCGGTAATAGCGGATCAGCCCTGCCGCGGGATACACCGTCAAACTGGTGCCGGCCACCAGCAGCAGATCTGCCGCCTGAATGGCCTCGATGCTCTTTTCCAGCGTTTCGGCGTCCAGCGATTCCTCGTAAAGCACCACGTCGGGCTTGACGATGCCGCCGCAGGCGCATTTGGGCACGCCGGGACAGTCCCGGATGAATTCCGCCGGGTAGAATTGATGGCAGCGGGTGCAGTAATTGCGCAGCACCGAGCCGTGAAGCTCATAGACCCGCTTGCTGCCGGCCTTCTGGTGGAGGCCGTCGATGTTCTGGGTCACCACGGCGCTGAGCTTTCCCTCCGCCTCCCACTGAGCCAGCTTTTTGTGGGTAATGTTGGGTTCAAACCCCAGCGGGAGCATTTTTTCCCGGTAAAACCGGAAGAAATATTCCGGATCCCGCCGGAAAAAGCTGTGGCTGATGATGGTTTCCGGCGGATACTCGAATTTCTGATTGTACAGCCCGTCCACGCTGCGGAAGTCCGGAATTCCCGACTCCGTGCTGACGCCCGCGCCGCCGAAAAAGACGATGCGGTTACTTTCCGCAATCCAGCGCTTCAGCGTTTCCATCTTCTTCCTCCATTTCCTTCAGCAGCTTTCTGTCCTGCCTGGAGGACAGATCCAGCTTTTCATACATATCCGGCCGCCGTTCCCGGGTGCGGCGCAGGGATTGCTTCCGGCGCCACAGGGCCACTCTTTTGTGATCCCCGGACAGCAGAATTTCGGGCACCTCCCTGCCGTGCCACACCGCCGGGCGGCTGTACTGGGGATATTCCAGCAGACCGTTGAAGTGGCTCTCGTCCTCGAAGCACTCCGGATCCGCCAGCACCCCCGGCACCATGCGGCACACCGCGTCGGTGACGGCCATGGCAGCAATCTCGCCGCCGGTGAGGACAAAATCCCCCAACGAGATCTCCTCGTCCACGCACTCGTCGATGAAACGCTGGTCAATGCCCTCGTAGTGACCGCAGACCAGCACGATATTCTCCATTTTACTCAGCCGGATGGCGTCCGCCTGACGGAAGGTATGCCCGCAGGGGGACAGGTACACGGTATGCACCGGCCCGGCGGCCTCCTCGCAGACGGCCTCCCAGCAGCGGTACAGCGGATCCGCCGTCATCACCGCCCCCCGGCCGCCACCGTAAGGGTAATCGTCCACCTGATTCTGCTTGTTGGCGGTGTAGTCCCGGATCTGGTGGGTCTCGATGCGGATGAACCCCCGCTCCTGAGCCCGGCCCAGGATGCTGTCCGACAGCACATCCCCCAGAGAATCGGGGAACAGGGTCATAATGTCAATCCTCATCGCTTCTCATTCCCTCGATCAGCGCCACGCGCATGACATTGGCCTCCGGATCGGTATCCAGGATGAACTGCTTCACCGCCGGGATCAGGTACTCATGCTCCCCGGTGACCACATAGACGCTGTTGCCGGGATAGTCCAGCACATCGGTGATCTTGCCGATGCACCGATCCTCCGCGAACACGTCCATGCCCATCAGCTCCGCGGCAAAGATCAGCCCCTCCGGGAAGTCCTGGCGGTACAGCTCCACGGTTTTGCCCCGGAGCGCCTGACCGTCCTCCATGGTATTCACGCCGGCCAGCTTCAGCAGATTGCAGGTTTTCTGCACCCGGCAATTCTCGATTTCGTATTCCCTGCCGCCCACGCGGCAGCGGGCAAATCCGCAGAGCATTTCCGGCGAATCCAGCCACGGCAGCACCTTGACCTCGCCCCGGACGCCGTGGGTGGTGACGATTTCGCCCGCTTCTATGAATGGGAGTCTCATTGTTACCTCCTGAAAACGGAAAATGCGTGACGATCGACGCCACGCATACCCGTTAATCCATGATTTCGACGGTCACCTTTTCGCCGGTGCGGAGGGCGACCGTTTTGATAATGGTACGGATATCCGTGGCGATCCGACCCGGACGGCCGATCACCTTACCCATGTCGCCCTCGGCCACACGCAGCTCCAGCACCTTGCCGTCCTCATTTTCGGTTTCGGTCACGGTGACGGAATCGGGATCGTCCACCAGATTCTTTGCCATATACAGCAAAAGTTCTTTCATTGCGCTAACTCCTTCGGGGATGTTACAGCACGCCGGCCTTCTTCAGCAGACCGCGAACGGTATCCGTGGGCTGCGCGCCGTTCTTGATCCAGTTCTGAGCCTTCTCGGCATCGACGGTGATGCAGTCGGACTCCAGAAGGGGGTTGTAGGTGCCGATCTCTTCGATGCAGCGGCCGTCACGGGGAGAACGGGAATCGGCGACAACGATCCGGTAGAAAGGAGCCTTCTTCGCGCCCATTCTTCTCAATCTGATCTTAACCATGGGTTTCACCTCCAAAAATAATGAAAATATATATCGCAAAGCGAATTGCTTTCAGCGAACCAAAGAATATCGCGCCGGCGGCGGGAAATCAGAAGCCCGGGAAGCCTCCGAAGCCGCCCATGCCCTTCATGCGCTTCATTTTCCTGCCCGCGCCGGGGCCGGAGAACTGGCGCACCAGCTTCTGCATCTGCTCAAAGGATTTGAGCAGCCGGTTGACGTCCTCCACCTTCACGCCGGCGCCGGCGGCGATGCGCTTCTTGCGGCTGGCGGCGATGATGTTGGGTGTCGCACGTTCCCTCGGCGTCATGGACAGGATGATGGCTTCGGTGCGTGCCATCTGCTTTTCGTCCACCTTGACGCCCTTGAGGTTGGCGCCGCCGGGCATCTGGGCCAGAATCTGATCGATGGAGCCCATGGACTTGAGCTGAACCAACTGATCGTAGTAATCCTGCAGAGTGAAGCGGTTGGCCCGGAGCTTTTCCTCCATCTCGGCGGCCTTCTTGGCGTCGTAGGCCTTTTCGGCCTTCTCGATGAGGCTGAGCATATCGCCCATGCCGAGGATCCGGGAAGCCATCCGGTCGGGATGGAAGGGCTCGATGTCCTCCAGCTTTTCGCCCATACCGGCGAACTTGATGGGCTTGCCGGTAATGGCGCGGACGGACAGCGCCGCGCCGCCTCTGGCGTCGCCGTCCAGCTTGCTGAGCATGACGGAATCGATGTCCAGCCACTCGTTGAAGCTCTGGGCGGCATTCACGGCGTCCTGACCGGTCATGGCGTCCACCACCAGCATGATCTCGTCCGGCAAGACGGCGGCTTTGATGTTCTTCAGCTCCTCCATCAGCGCCTCGTCCACATGGAGGCGGCCGGCGGTATCCAGAAACACCATGTCGAAGCCGTGCTGGCGGGCATAGGAGACGGCCTCTTTGGCGATCTCCACGGGATTGGTCTGCCCCTTCTCAAACACCGGGATCCCCAGCTTTTCCCCGCAGATCTTCAGCTGGGTGATGGCGGCTGGGCGATAAATATCGCAGGCCACCAGCAGCGGATTCTTGCCCTGACGCTTCATCAGTCCGGCCAGCTTGCTGCCGTTGGTGGTCTTACCGGCGCCCTGCAGGCCCACCAGCATGACCACGGTGGGGCCCTTGGGATTGATGGTGATATGCTTGGTGTCGCTGCCCATGAGCTTGGTAAGCTCCTCATTGACAATCTTCACAATCATCTGGGCAGGGGTCAGGGACTCCAGCACGTCGGCGCCCACACAGCGCTCGGTGACGGATTTGGTAAAATCCTTGACCACTTTGTAGCTGACGTCCGCCTCCAGCAGCGCCATACGGATCTCCCGCATGGCCTCCTTCACGTCGGCCTCCTTCAGGCGGCCTTTTCCGCGAAGCTTTTTGAAGGTGGCGGAAATCTTTTCGGTTAAGCCTTCAAATGCCATAATTTACTCCTTCAGACCCTCCGCCGCGTCGAGAATGCGCCGGGCGAGGGCGGAAACCTCGGGATCGTCACTGCGCAGCAAACGCCGCGCCGCGTCGAGAATGGTACCGGCCGCTTTCCGGCAGGCCTGATCCCGGCTGACGCAGCCGGTCTTGGCCTCCATGTTCCGAAGCAGGGCTTCGGTGCGGCTGAGATTGTCGTGGACGCCCTGGCGGCTGATGCCCAGCTCCTGACCGATCTCCCCCAGGGAAAGATCCTGATTGTAGCGCATTTCAAAGCACTCTCTCTGCCGGTCGGTGAGCAGGCCGCCGTAGTAATCGTAGAGCAGCACCAGTTCCAACGTGTCCATGCCAGCCTCCTGTCAAGCCTTTCCGCTTGATACCTGCGGTAGTATACCATGAAGTCCGGCGGTTGTCAAGTGTTTTTTCTGTACAGGGAAGGGATCCTTTTCACGGCAGCCGGTACCACCGGCTGAGCTCCTGAATCTTCAGAAAGCCCAACCGCTCATACAGCGCCATGGCGCGGCGGTTCTCCGAGGCCGCCTCCAGCACCACCCGGTTCCCGGTAAGCGCGTGGGTCAGGGCCAGCACCACGTCCGCCCCGGCACCCTTTTTCACCGCCGCCAGCGTCCGGATCGTTTCGCCTGAAGCTCTGCCGATGCCCAGCAGCTCCTGTCCCCGGTGGACGAAATAGCCGTCGCCCTCCCGCAGCATCTCTCGGGCATCCGACAGCGTCATCCACGACGCGTTGGGCACCGAAGCCATGGCCTCATTATAAATCTCCCGCCACCGCTCCAGTGTCTCCTCCTGCACCGGAAACAGCGCCGCGTCCGTGTCCGGCAGCCCCTCCGGACTTCTGGCAAGGCGCAGCACCGCCGTGTGGAAGGGATACGCCTCCAGCGCCGGATCCCCGGCGGCGTATACCGTCTCCGCGCCGCACATCCGGCAAAAGAAAGCGCACTCCAGCGCCAGCGCCTCCGGCGTCCGGGAGGACTGGATCCGCACATAGGCCGCCTTCCGGGCGGGGATTTCCCTCAGAATCAGGCTTGCGGCCCCGTTCTCCGTGGTAAATACCGGTATGTCCTTCACTTTTATCGCCTCCCGATCCCATCATAGCATTGTTTTTCCTCCCGCACAAGCACAATCTTCCCCCTTGGGCCCAAAAAAACGTTGTGCAGCTTGAACAACCGATTGTTCAATTTCGGCGGCTGATTCTTGACATACTAGCGATTTTTCAGTGTTTGTTCGGTTTTTTCCGAAATTTGACTTGATTTCCCAACGGAAAACTGTATAATTATCCTATCGACTGATTGGAAAGGAGGTCTATCTGATGAAAAAGATCATCTGCAAGAAGGAGTACGACACCGAAACCGCTACCCTGATCCGGAAGTATACCTGCGGCTTCTTCGGCGATCCCGCCGGCTACGAAGAGAGCCTGTACCAGACGCCCAGCGGTCTGTATTTCCTCTATGTGAGCGGTGGTGAGTCCTCCCCCTATCCCAGCGAAGATATCCTTCGTCTGGCGAAAACCAAGGTGAATGACTGGATGGAAACCCATTGATCCAGTACATCCAAGGCGGCTGCAATCGCGGCCGCCGTTTTTTTATCCCGCGGTATGGTTTCTTGACAGCCATGGTATGATGAAAGAAAAGACTGTATGTTCCGAGGTAATGACCCCATGAAAAAGGCGTTTGCCCTGCTCCTGCTTCTTCCGCTGCTCCTGACCGCCGGCTGCTCCGGCGGTCAGGAACCGGCTCAGATCGCCGCCACCACCCTGCCGGTATACGAATTCACCAACCGGCTGTGTCAAGGCACCGGCATCACCGTCACCCGGCTGGTGACGGAAAGCGTATCCTGCCTTCACGACTACTCCCTCAGCGTCCGGCAGGTGCGTGCCGCCGAAGCCGCCCGGGTCATCGTGATTTCCGGCGCCGGGCTGGAGGAATTTATGGAGCCGCTGCTGGAGGATCGGGAGATCATCGACAGCTCCGCCGGCATTGCGCTGCGCACCTGTGAAGAGGAGCATGAGGAGGAGCATTCGGAGGCTCACCATCACCACGAGGCCGATCCCCACATCTGGCTCTCCCCCGAAAACGCCGGGGTCATGGCGCGGAATATCTGCGCCGGGCTGAAGGAACGCTATCCTCAGCACGCTGCCGTCTTTGACGCCAATCTGGAATCCCTGCTTGCCGATCTGGCGGCGCTTGAGGCTTACGGCGAGGAACATCTCTCGGCGCTGTCCTGCCGGGAGCTCATCACCTTCCACGACGGCTTCGGCTACTTCGCCGACAGCTTCGGTCTCACGGTTCTGGAGGCCGTGGAGGAGGAATCCGGCAGCGAAGCCTCCGCCGGGGAACTGAAGCACCTGATCGGCCTGGTTCGGGAACACGGCCTTCCGGCGGTATTCACCGAAACGGCAGGCAGCACCTCCGCCGCCGGCGTCATCGCCGCCGAGACCGGCGTGAAGGTATACACGCTGGACATGGCCATTTCCGGCGAAAGCTGGTTCGGCGCCATGTATCACAACATCGACACCATCCGGGAGGCACTGGGATGAAAACTTCACTTCACGGTACGGGCTGCGGCGATTCCTGCTGCCTGCGCGTGCAGAATCTGTCGGTTCACATCGGCAGCGACCAAATTCTCAGCGACGTGAATCTCCACGTCCACTGCGGCGAGCTGGCGGCGCTCATCGGCCCCAACGGCGCCGGTAAATCCACGTTCCTGAAAGCCGTTCTGGGTCAGCGGGAGTACGAGGGCATCATCGTCTTTTCCGCCCCGGGTCAGCGGGGACGCAAGCCCAAGATCGGCTATGTCCCCCAGAGTCCCACCTTTGATCCCGGCGACCCTGTGTCGGTGGCGGATCTGTTCGTCTGCTGCCAGAGCCGCCGTCCGGCGTTTCTCGGCTGTTCCAAGGCCATGCGGGAGAAAATTCTGGATTGCCTGGATCGGGTTCACGCCACCGAGCTCATCGACAAGCGGGTGGGTTCCCTCTCCGGCGGAGAACTGCAGCGGGTGCTGCTGGCGCTGGCGCTGGAGCCGATTCCCAACATTCTGATTCTGGACGAGCCTCTCTCCGGCGTGGATGTGGAGGGGCAGTCCGGCCTGATGGATATGCTGGACGAGATCCGCAATACCTACGACCTGTCCATCCTCATGACCACCCACGACTTTTCCATGCTGCCCCGGTACGCCGATCAGGTGGTTCTCATCGACCGCAAGGTGCTGGCTGCCGGCTCCGCGGAAGAGGTTCTGGCCTCCGAGGCGTTCCAAACCGTTTTCCATCGTCAGGGAGGTGCCGCCAAATGAATCTGTGGTACGCGCTGTGGGACGCGCTTCCCATCGAAATGCTCCACTGGGACTTCATGAAAAACGCGCTGCTGGCCATTTTGCTGATGGCCCCCCTGTTCGGGCTCATGTCCACCATGATCGTCACCGGGCGGATGAGCTTCTTCTCCGACGCGCTGGGTCATTCCGCCTTCACCGGCATTGCCATCGGCTGCATCTGCGGCATTGCCGCGCCCATCTGGGCGGCGGTGGGCTTCAGCGTGGTCTTTGCCCTGCTGTTTTCCTATGTCCGCAGCCGCAGCAATCAGGCGGCGGATACCCTTATCGGCGTGTTTTCCAGCACGGCGGTGGCGCTGGGCATTTTTGTCGCCACTCTGGGCGGCGAGAGCTTCACCAAATACAATAAATATCTCATCGGAGACATTCTCTCCGTCACTCCCGGCGAAATTGGGGGGCTGGCCGTGGTGCTGCTGCTGGTGCTGATCTTCTGGGTGATCTGCTCCAACCGGCTGACGCTGACTGCCGTGCATCCCCAGCTTGCCTCCTCCCGGGGCATCCCGGTGGGGCTGTCCCAGACCGCCTTCACGGCAGCCATTGCCGTGGTGGTCACCCTGACCATCTCCAGCGTGGGACTGCTGATCCTCAACTCCCTGCTGGTGCTGCCGGCGGCCGCCGCCCGGAATGTGGCGAAGAATCTGAAGCAGTACCACTTGATTTCCGTTCTGTTTGCCCTGATTGCCGGCATCGGCGGGCTGGTCATGTCCTATTATCTGGGCTGCTCCGCCGGCGCCGCCATCTCTCTGGGGCTGGCGCTGCTCTTCGCCGTCAGCTTCTGCCTGCGGAAAGTGAGGCTGTGATATGGACACCGTCGGCATTCAGGTCATCGCCCGGATGAAAAGCGATTTTCCTACCAAGTTCGGCATTCCCCGCCAGAGCGGTCTTGTGGAGGCGCTGCGCTCCACCGTGGTATTTGAGCCGGCCTTCCGGAATCCCGACGCCCTGCGGGGCATCGAGGGGTACTCCCACCTGTGGCTCATCTGGCAGTTTTCCGAGGCGGTGCGCTCCGACTGGTCTCCCACCGTCCGTCCTCCCCGTCTGGGCGGCAACATCCGGATGGGCGTATTCGCCACCCGCTCCCCCTTCCGGCCCAATTCGCTGGGGCTCTCCTGTGTCCGGCTGCTGGGGGTGGAGGAAACCCGGCAGTACGGCACCGTACTCCATGTGGGCGGCGCGGATCTGATGGACGGCACCCCCATTTTCGACATCAAACCCTATATCCCCTACGGCGACAGCCACCCGGAGGCCATCGGCGGCTTCACTGACACCGCCGGGGACTTTCTTCTGGAGGTTCACTTTCCACGGCCCCTTCTGGAAATCCTGCCGGCGGAAAAGCGGGAGGCAGCCATGGGCGTTCTGTCCCATGATCCCCGGCCCTCTTATCAGCGCCAGCCCCACCGGGTCTACGGCCTGACCTTCGCCGGATACGATATCCGCTTCACGGTCGCGGAGGGCGTCCTCACCGTTCAGTCGGTGGAAAAAGCATAAAACACGGCGGCAATTCCACGGGAATTGCCGCCGATCCTTTTATACATCCTTCCGATATTCCGCGATATCCTCAATGCGGCAGTCCAGAATTCGGCACAGCGTGTTCAGGGTGTACGCATTGACATTGCCGTTTTTGCGCAGCCGGTCAAGCTGTCCGCTGCTGAAGCCGTAGTCACGGATCAGCGTATATTGACTGATGCCTTTCTTTTTCATGGTAGCCCAAAGCCGGTCATAGACGATCATACACATACCCCGCTTTCCTATGTGTTTAGACTATTTCATCCTCCGTCTATTGACAATCGCCCGTATTCGGGCTATACTGTTTTCAGAATAAGGAAAAGAGGTACTTCAATGGAATTCATTACCGCAGCCGTCACCATTCCGGACTTTGTTTACCAAATCTATGAGGACGCGGCAAAAGCGATCGGAAATCACCCCACCGAACGGATTATGGCCAGCGCGCTGATTGCCTATGTGGGAAATCTGGCCGATGAGATGCGGCAGGACGGTACACTGCCCGATTTTTCCGGTGATCTCAGGATTGTGGGTGGGAATTCATCGTACCCGGCCGAAAATCCTCCAGATCCAGATCCCGGTAGGGATACGCCCGCTGCCAGCCGGATTCCGTTTTGACCACGCTGGCACGGTGGGCACTGAGGAGCCGCACGATATTGTAGACATCGATCCAGATTTCCGAATTGCATTCCTTCTGGCTCTCGTCAAAGATCAGCTCCAGGCCGAAGTGCAGATGGACGGTTTCGATATTGTTCACGTTTTCCTGATCGGAGTATCCGGTGCGGCCCATAAAGCCGATGAGATCTCCCGCCTGAACGATATCGCCCTCCGCAAGGCCCTCCGCGAAGGGATGATCCTTCTTCAGGTGCGCATAGTAATAGTAGCGTTTTCCGTCGAAGGAGCGGATACCCACCCGCCAGCCGCCGTAGCGGTTCCAGCCCATGGCCTCCACCACGCCGCCCTCCACCGCCACGATGGGGCTGCCCAGGGCGCCCATCAGGTCGTTGCCCAGATGCTTCCGCCGGAAGCCGAAGGAACGGCTGACTCCGAAATCGTCGCAGTGGCTGTAGCCATAGCCCGCCGCCACGGGGCAGAAGGCCTTCAGCCCGTACTGGGATTTCCACTCCCCGTCCACCTCGATGGCATAACTGCCCACCAGGCCGCCCAGCGCCGCGGTGAATGCCTCATGGTAATAGCTGTAGTATTTTGTCAGATCCCCCGACAGCTCCTCCGGGGCGCGCTCCCCTTTCAGATCCGCCGCGGCCTTCTTCACCGAGGCCAGCCCGCATTTTCCCCCGGTGCGGCAGGCCGCCAGCGCCAGGATGTCGATCCAACTGATGTGCTTTTCCTGCTCAAAGGTCGTGATATCCTGGTCCAGCGCGTATTTGAGCGACTCGTAAGGCACCCCGAAGTCCACCCACCGGATGGGCTCCGCCGCCGCGGGAAGCGCCAGCATGAGAAGCCACGCCGCACATATCAAAAAACGCCGTTTCACTGCCCTCACCTCTCGGTTAGGGTGTGAAACGGCGAAAAAAACATGTACGCCAATTATTGGAGATCCCGGACAACATCCTTGGCCACCCGGTAAATATCCTCCATGGTGGTCAGGGATGATATCTGATTTTTATAGTAGCCGCTGTAAGGAACCCCCCGCAGATACCAGGCGAAATGTTTTCTGGCTTCCAGACAGGCGATATGCTCCCCGTGATCCTGCTCCGCCAGCTCAAACTGCCGCACCGCCAGATCAATCCGCCCGCTCAGCGGCGGCCGGGGCGGAATGGGCTGCCCCGCCAGAGCGGCTTTTGTCTCCGCGAAGATCCAGGGATCCCCGAAGGCCGCCCGGCCGATCATGACACCGTCGGCGCCGGTGCGCCGCAGGCACTTCACCGCCGCCTCGCCGCTGACGATATCGCCGTTGGCAATGACGGGAATCGACAGATTCTGCTTAACCTTGGTAATCATGTCCCAGTCGGCGGTGCCGGAATAGAGCATACTCCGGGTTCTGCCGTGAACGGCGATCATGGCCGCGCCGCTGTCCTCCATCCGTCTGGCGAAATCCACCACGTTGATACTGCCCTTGTCCCAGCCCAGACGGCATTTGACACTCACGGGTACCTTCACCGCCTGAGCAACCGCGGAAACAATCTCCCCCGCCAGCTCCGGGGTGCGCATCAGGCCGCAGCCGTCGCCGTTGGCAGCCACCTTGGGCATGGGGCAGCCCATGTTGATGTCCAGAAAATCACAGCCGGAGATCTCCAGCGCCAGCACTGCCGCCTCCGCCATGACGGCGGGATCGTTGCCGAAAATCTGGGCGCCGCAGAGGCTGCCTGCGTTTTTCCGCAGGAGCTTGGCGCTTTTCTGATCCTTGTAAACCAGCGCCCGGGAGGAGACCATCTCCGTCACCGTGATGCCCGCTCCCAGCTCCGCGCAGACCGTGCGGAACGCCCAGTCCGTTACGCCGGCCATAGGCCCCAGAGCGATGGGGTTATTGACTTCCAGATTCCCGATGCGCATATGTTTTCTCTCTTTCCTCAGTCAGATGGATGGATTATATCACGGTTTTCGCCGCCGCGCAAGTCACAGAAAGCAGGTCAGAAGCCATACCAGTCCCGTCAGCGCCGCGCCGCCACAGGCCCACACCGGGCCGTAGAGGTACAGCTTCCGCTTTTTCCCCTCCGAACCGGAAGCGCGGAGGGCCCGGTTGGCCTCCTTCATCAGCTCCTCATCCGTCACCCCCGGGGCGTTCTCCTTCAGAATGAAGATTGCCTGCTCGAACAGCTCCGGATCCGGTGAACGCACCACAATGACCTGTCGGGAAATGCCCTTTACCATAAAATACCGCCTCCTCGGCAGTATTATGCCCCGTGGAAAAATCTTCATACAAAAAGGGGCGGAAAACCCGCCCCCCTATGTATTACTGCAGATCGATGAACTTGGTGCCGGCAGCCTCCTGTCCCGCCTTGCGCAGCAGGGCGAAAACACCCAGTCCGGCAAACAGCAGACCCATCAGAATATTGCCGATCACCGCGCTCTTGAATTCCGGGCTCTCCCCCATCAGCGCCAGCAGGAACAGCGGAATATCCCCGAAGGTCAGATCCAGCTCACCGCTGCCGATGAGCTCCGCGGTCTGATACGCGTAGGTGCCGAAGGTACCCAGCAGAACGCCGAAAATCACTGCCGCGATCAGAATGACAACCTTGCCCTTACCCCGCTTGCCGTGGAACAGGTTGTAGCCCTTTTCCGCCAGCCAGCCGATGACCAGGCCCACCAGTGCCGCCACATACCCGAAATTCAGCACCACCGCCCACAGCACCGCGCCGAGAGCGCTGCCCAGCAAAGCGCCGATGAGTCCCGTTCCGTAGGAGCCGGTGGCTTCCTTCTTCCGGGTCTCCTCCTCAGAGGCGATCTGCCCCCGGAGCTTCTCCGCGCAGCTTTCGTGCATATGGTAAGCCACGCCGTCGATCAGCTTCCAGCAGCCGCCCACAAGCTGTCCGCCGCACTCCGGGCAAACGTCGGCGCCCTGAGCGGAAGCCTCCGGCAGCATGGGGAAGAACCAATCCACAAAGGCCTCGACTTTCTTCATGGTACCCACGGTGTCGCCGAAAACGATCTGAATCGTGTTGGGGCCGAAGGACAGGTTCTGCACCCGGTATTCCCGGGTAATGTTGACCCCGTTCAGCTTGGCCTGAAGCTCCTGGAGCTTGGCGGGATCGGAGAATTTGGTGGAAATAACGATCTGCTTGAAGCCGGAGCCCTCCGACAATGTTGCCGCGTACCCCCGCAGACTGCCGTAAGCCACGCCGTTGGAAACCCGCAGGCCGTTTTCCTTCGCCAGTTTTTTCAGTCCGGAACCGATCATGGTAATGCACCTCTTTCTTTATATTCCGGCATTATCATAGCATAATATTTTAGAAAAAACAACCATAGAAAATGAGATTGCCGCGTCTGCAGAAAGGGCTCCCCGCAGGGGCATTCCGGCTCTCCGCTCTCTACGCTTCCCCCTTCGGCCGCTTGTACCGCCCCATAGGCTCCCATTCCGGCAGGGGCAGCCGCTGCATGGCGCCGAAGATCCGCTCCTTCAGGTCGGGATAGGTTTTGCTCAGCTCGTACACCAGATTTTTGATCTCCTCCCGCTTGGTGTGCTTGTCCACGGGGCAGCGGTTCTCCACCACCGGCAGTCCCATCCGGGAGGCAAAATTGTCCACGGTTTTCTCGTGGATGTAGAGCATGGGCCGGATCTGCACCACGCCGGTGCGATCCAGATCCGTTACCGGCTGGAAGCAGCTGATCCGCCCCTCGTAGATCAGGGACATGACAAAGGTCTCCACCGCGTCGTCGAAGTGATGCCCCAGGGCGACCTTGTGGATCCCCCGCTCCAATATGGCCTGGTTCAGGGCGCCCCGGCGCATTTTCGCACACATGGAGCAGGGGTTTTTCTCCTTTCGGTAATCGAATACAATGGGGCCGATTTCGGTTTTCACCACGGTGTACGGCACCTCCAGCTCCCGGCAGAAATCCGCCACGCCGGAGTAGTCCATGCCGAGGCCCATGTCCACGGTGACCGCCTCCAGCGAAAAGTCGGCGTACTCCCGCAGTCCCGCCAGCAGCCGCACCAGCACCAGCGAATCCTTGCCGCCGGAGACTCCCACAGCGATTTTGTCCCCGGGCTGTATCATCCGGTAGTCCTCCACACAGCGGCGGACAAGACCCATCAGTTTCTGCATAGTTTGTTTTCCTCCCGATTCTTTTGAAAATGGCGCGTGAGTATCCGTGAGAATACGGAAGCTTTTGCGAGCATTTCGGAGTTTCTTTTGGTTTTCACATTTTTCCCTCAAAAAACATTTGACATTTGATTTTGCCTGTGTTATAAGTATCAGGCGGTTTGAGGTCATTGTACTTCAGACGCCTGAATTTGTCAAAATATTTTACCTATTGGAGGAACCCATAATGTCCACTACTCTTCTGAAGAAGGAGACCCTGGAGCGCAAGTGGTATGTTATCGACGCCGCCGGCAAGCCTCTGGGCCGTACCGCCGTCACCGTCGCCAACCTGCTGCGCGGCAAGCACAAGGTCGACTTCACCCCCAACGTTGACTGCGGCGACAACGTCATCGTCATCAACACCGACAAGGCCATCCTCACCGGCAAGAAGCCCGAGCAGAAGACCTACTACCGCGTATCCGGCTGGATCGGCGGTCTGAAGGAAACCAAGGCCCGCACCATGATGGAGAACCGCTCCGACTATGCCATGGAGCTGGCCGTCAAGGGCATGCTGCCCAAGAACACCCTGGGCCGCAGCGCGCTGAGCCGCCTGCACCTGTACAAGGGTGCCGAGCATCCCCACGCCGCCCAGAAGCCCGAAGTCTGGGCTCTGGACTAATTGGAGGTAACTGAACTATGTACGAGAGCAAGAAGAAGTATTACTACGGCACCGGCCGCCGGAAGTCCTCCGTGGCCCGGGTCTATGTTTACGAGAACGGCACCGGCTCCATCACCGTCAACGGCCGTGACATCGACGAGTATTTCGGCCTGGACACCCTGAAGCTGGTCGTCAATCAGCCTCTGGTGGCTGCCGATCTGGTCGGTAAGGTGGACGTGGTTGTCACCGTCACCGGCGGCGGCGTTTCCGGCCAGGCCGGCGCCATCCGCCACGGCATCTCCCGCGCCCTGCTGACCCTGAACCCCGAGTACCGCGCCACTCTGAAGGCCGCCGGCTATCTGACCCGCGACCCCAGAATGAAGGAGAGAAAGAAGTACGGTCTGAAGGCCGCCCGTCGCGCTCCGCAGTTCAGCAAGCGCTGATTCGAACTTTTTTCAATCAAAAAGCACCAAAAACCCTGGAATTTCCGAAATTCCAGGGTTTTTCTTTTGATATGGTTTGACACAGTTTGAACTAAAGAAAACCAGTTTTTATGGGTTAAATTGTACCAAAGGGTTTTATTATAGTTACTGACCGGCGCTGTGAATAAATCCTCAGTAATCGGGGTTCCGTTTAAAAACCAGCAGCCGAATCCTAAACCGCAGACCTGCAAAACAGCGCGTTGCGGAACCGAACAGACATGAAATTTTCTTCTGAATATCGGTGTCGGATCATCAAATCTCAATTCCGGGTGAAAAGGAAACGGACACTCAATAAAATTGTCTTTTTGAATGGTGAAAATATCTTTATGGATCATTATGCCTCGCCTCAACTATTTACTCTGATTTTTCAATTTCTTTTCCGTAACCCCTTATATCACCGAGTATTGCAGAAATTCTTTGCGTAAGTTTGAAGTCACGGAAACGACTAAATCTTGCTATTGTACCGTCGGAGATTTCTATATTTTTCTCATCTCCCGTACCGTTTGTGATTTTAGAAATAATTATGTCCCTTGTAAAAAACGCAAAGCGTCAGTTTCCGTTCAGCAGCCGGTACTCCAACTTTTCCCGAGGTATGTAATACGCCCGCTGGAGCAGACGGTTTTCACTGGTTTTTTCAGATTTTCACAGATTCTTCTCATGGGTACAGTTTCCCTATCTGAGAACTTCAGGCTTTGCTTATCAAGGGGGCTGTTTACTCTGTTTCTTCCTGTATGTTCTGCGTTGGCTGTATTCTTTCAAACAGGCGAAGCAAAAGCCAGCCGTTCAAATGTGCCGCACCGCCGGGATACAGCAGCAGGAAAAACGGAAGCGCTCTGAAGAAGAAACGGGGAGCAAATAACAGAAGCAGAATTGGCAGCAGCATCTCCGCAAAAAAGATCGCCGTCGTTGCCGGTGTGCTAAAGCACAGGATTACACTGTTTTTGATATGCTGTTTGAGCCCCCCGGTATAACGGGCGATCAAGGGAAACAGATAGCTGGCGGCCATGGCTGCCAGCAAAATCACACCGTACAGAACAATCTTGAGAAATCCCGCAATGGGGATATCTGCCTTGCTCAGTACCCAAAAATCTGCCGCCACCACTGCTGCAACACCAAAAAGCA
>JAQXIT010000046.1 GCA_029007925.1 Bacillota bacterium
GGGAGGATCACCATATGTTCAATACCGTTGAAATTGCCAAGCACATCCGACAGGCGCGAATTGACAAAAATATGACCCAGATGCAGTTGGCTGACGCTATGAGCGTCAGCTATCAGGCAGTATCCAACTGGGAGCGAGGCAATTCCATGCCGGACATCTCAAAGCTGGAGGATCTGTGTCAGGTGCTGGAAATCAGTATCTCAGACTTACTGGGCATGGAGACGCAGACCTCCGGGCTGGTTAGTAAGGTTATGCAGGAGGAAGCGGAGTTGACACCGGAGGAACTGGCGGAGCTGGCGCCGGTGCTGCCACCTGATCAGGTCAAGGAGCGAATCGAGGAATCCCAAAAAAAGCAAAAGCTGAATCTGTCCGCGATCGTGGGGCTGGCGCCATTCCTGGATGATGACACCTTGGACGAGCTGGTTGAGGATGTGGGAACAGACAATTTGGGGGAAGTGGTGGCTCTGCTGCCCTTCCTTTCCGATCGAACGCTGGAAAAACTGGCGGACAGAGTGACACCGGAGAAGCCGGAGCAGATTGCGGCAATTGCGCCTTTTATGAGAAAACAGGCGTTGGAAAAGTTGGTTTGCAGATACTCGGACGACTGGAAGAAGGATAGCCTGATGGCCCTGGCGCCATTTCTTTCCGGCGGGACGCTGGATATGTTGGTAGAAAAATACCTTGAAAAAGGGATGATGGAGGATCTTGAGTCCCTGTATCCTTTCCTGTCAAAAAGCACGCTGAGGAAAATTGCCAAAAAGCGGATGGAGAGGCAGAATTTGGAGGGGCTTGGGGAGATTATGCCCTTTGTATGAGGAATATGTGAGCGGGAGACAATCCCGCTCACATCTCAGGCAAACAAAAAACGCCACCGGAAAGGTGGCGTTATTGGCGGCAGGGAAGATCAGATGGCGCGCTCAACCTTGTTGGAACGGAGGCATCTGGTACAAGCGTACACATGGCACGGGGTACCGTTGACAACCGCCTTGACGCGCTTCACATTGGGCTTCCAGGCACGGTTGGAGCGTCTGTGGGAGTGGGAGACCTTAATGCCGAAGGTTACGCCCTTGCCACAAAAATCACACTTAGCCATTCACTGCACCTCCTATCTCCGAAATGAAGTCAAAATACCGCCTTGTTCAGGCGCTTAGATATGATACCAAAGATTCCCGAAAAAAGCAAGTGTTTTTTCAAGTTTTTTTCGATTTCTTAAAATTGTGTTGCCAGAATGGAAAATGGCGGCTATAATGGAAGCACTACGGAAGGGAGTGATCGCTTTGACGGAGACTTACAGCGTTCCGCTGACAAGACTGGTGGAGGAGTTCCATCTCACCGTGGCCTACGCCGCCACGGATTACGAGGCCATCCGCCTGACGGTGGAGGACGTGGCCAGACCCGGGCTGCAGCTTGCGGGCTATTTCGACCACTTTGAACCCATGCGCCTGCAGGTCATGGGCAATGTGGAGATGAGCTATGTGGGCAAACTGTCTCCCGCGGAGCGGGCGATTACCTTCGACCGCCTGTTTTCCTATAAGTTCCCGGCGCTGCTGATTGCCCGGAACATTCCGCCGGATCAGCAGTGCCTCGAAATGGCGAAAAAGCACAATGTCACACTCCTGCGCTCTCAGGAACCCACCAGCACCATTGTTTCCGCCATCATCACCTACCTGCGGGCGGCGCTGGCACCCCGGATTACCCGCCACGGTGTGCTGATGGAGGTCTACGGAGAGGGCCTGCTGCTCATCGGCGAAAGCGGCATCGGCAAGAGCGAGACCGCGGTGGAGCTGGTCAAGCGGGGTCACCGGCTGATTGCCGACGATGCCGTAGAGATCCGCAAGGTGTCCAGCAATTCTCTCACAGGCACCGCTCCGGCGCTGATCCGGAACTATGTGGAGCTGCGGGGCATCGGCGTCATCAATGTGGCGAAGCTGTTCGGCATGGGCGCCGTCAAGGCGGAGAATGAGATCAATCTGGTGGTCAACATCGTGCCCTGGACCAACAATCATGCCTACGACCGGCTGGGTGTGGAGGATCAGTTCATGGAGATTCTGGGAGTCAACATCCCCCTGAACACCATCCCTGTCAGGCCGGGACGGAATCTGGCGGTGATTCTGGAGGTGGCGGCCATGAACAACCGCCAGCGGAAAATGGGCTACAATCCGGCGCTGGAATTCACGGAGCAGATCAACCGCCACTTCGACCAGAACATGGGACAGACGGTATGAAAGAGCTTACCATCGGAGCCAACGATGCCGGCCAGCGGCTGGATCGGTTTCTGGCCAAAGCCGTGCCGCTGCTGCCGGCGTCCCTGGCACAGAAGTATATCCGTCTGAAGCGGATCAAGCTGGGCGGTGCCCGGGTGCAGCGGGATACCCGGCTGCGGGAGGGCGACGTACTGCAGCTGTATATCAACGATGAGTTTTTTGAAAAGCCCCGGGAGGACAACGCCTTCCTGACGGTGGCGTCGCCCAAGCTGAACATCGTCTATGAGGATGAGAACATCCTTCTGGTGGACAAGCGGCCGGGCCTGGCCGTCCATCCCCACGACGGTGCCGAGTACGGCCGGACGCTGATTGACCACATTCAGGCCTACCTCTACCAGAAGCGGGAATGGCGCCCCCGGGAGGAGAATGCCTTCACCCCGGCGCTGTGCAACCGCATCGACCGGAATACCGGCGGCATCGTCATCGCCGCCAAAACCGCCGAAGCCCTGCGGGTCATGAATCAGAAGATCAAGGATCGGGAGCTGGATAAGCGGTACCTGGCCATCGTGGAAGGAACCCCCAAGCCCCGGGAAGGGAGCCTGCAGGGGTATCTGTTCAAAGACGCCAGGCAAAACCGGGTTTTTGTGACGGACAAGCCCCAGCCAGGAGCCAAGTCCTGCCGGACGGATTACCGGGTGCTGGCGACCCGGAACGGGCTGTCACTGGTGGAATGCGAGCTGATTACCGGCAGAACCCATCAGATTCGGGCCCAGTTTGCCCATGCCGGGCATCCGCTGCTGGGCGACGGGAAATACGGCAAGCTGGACAAGCGGTTTGACCGGAATTATCAGGCGCTGTACTCCTACAAGCTGACCTTCCGCTTCACCACCGACGCCGGCGCTCTGGGCTACCTGGACGGCCGGAGCTTCCGTGTGGAGGATGTGGACTTCGTCCGGGAATATTTCCCGGAGACGGTCATAAAGTAACCGGGAGGATGGTTATGGATCAGATCGTCATAGGTAAGTACCAAGGAGATCGGGAAGAGGAAGTCCTGAAGCTGTACCGAAGCGTGGGCTGGAACGGGTACTACGACCGTCCGGAGGTGCTGAAAGCGGCGCTGGAAGGCTCTCTGCTGGTGCTGGGCGCCTATGCGGAAGGGCATCTGGTGGGGCTGGCCCGGGTGGTGGGCGACGGCGCCTCTGTGGTATTCCTGCAGGACATTCTGGTGATGCCGGCGTATCAGCGCCGGGGCATCGGCAGGCGGCTCATCGCCGAGCTTCTGCGGCGGTACGATCATGTGCGGCAGTTCCACCTGATGACGGACGACGTGCCGGAAACGGTGGGCTTTTATCAGGCCGTGGGCTTTACGCCGGTGGAAAAGCTCCATTAGCGCGCCTTTACAAGAACCCGTTACGGAACATAAATGAACCGCGG
>JAQXIT010000047.1 GCA_029007925.1 Bacillota bacterium
CGGGGCCATGGAGTGGCTGTGTGGGTATCTGGCCCCGGTGTTTGGTTTCCTGGGGATCCCCCCGGAAACGGCGCTGCTGATCCTCGTGCGGCCCATCAGCGGCAGCGCGGCCCTGGCGGCAGGGGCGGATCTCATGGCCCGCTACGGGGTGGACTCCCGGATCGGGCGCACCGCCGCCATAATGCTGGGCTCCACCGAAACCACATTTTACACGGTCAGCGTGTATTTCGGCGCCGCCGGCGTCAAAAAGACCCGTTACACCGTTCCCGCAGCCCTGATAGCCGACTTTGTCGGCTTTTTCATGGCGTCGCTTACCGCCAAACTGTTTTTCCCATAAAAAATCGGAAGGCAGAACCGCCTTCCGATTTCCTTAACTTGAAACGATCACACCTCGTCCTCGTCGGTAGTGAACTCCAGAGTCTCGCCGCAGTTGGGGCAAACGATGCTGCCCTTTTCCAGGGTCTCCTCGTCAAAGTTGATCACTTCGCCGCAGGCGCAGACGACTTCGTAAATGGTGCTGTCCTCATCCCCGAAATCGAAGCCTTCCGCATAGTCCTCGTCGTCATCCTCATCGTACAGCTCGTCGAGGTCGGCGTCCTCGTCATCATAATCGTCATCATCGTCCATGATGAAGTCCTCGATGGCGTCCAGATCCTCCTCGATCTCGTCCAGCTCGTCGGAGATGGCGATGGTGGTATCCTCCACATCCGTCAGCTTCTTGGTCACATCGCCCAGAAGATCCACCACGGCGGCCAGCAGGCGGCCCTCCGGGGTCTCGGTGTCGAGCTTCAGGCCATCCATCAGGCCCTTCAGGTAGGCGGACTTTTCAGAAATCGTCATACTGAACTCCTTTTTTAAGCCTTGGCACGGCCCAGATATTCACCGGTGGTGGTATCGATGGAGATCTTGTCGCCTTCGTTGATGAACAGGGGCACCTTGATCTCGGCACCGGTCTCCACGGTAGCGGGCTTGGTCACGTTGGTGGCGGTGTTGCCGGCAAAGCCGGGCTCGGTGGCGGTGACCACCAGGTCAACAAAACGGGGAGGCTCCAGGCCGAACACACTGCCCTTGTAGCTCATAATGGTGCAGACATCGTTCTCCTTGACAAAGCGGAAAGCGTCGCCCAGAACGTCCTTCTCGATGGGGATCAGCTCATAGGATTCGGGATCCATGAAGTAGTACAGGTCGCCGTCGTTGTAGGAGTACTCCATCTTCTTTCTCTCGATATAGGCGGTGGGGTACTTGTCGCTGGGGTTGAATGTAGTCTCGGTAACGGCACCGGTGATCACATTCTTCATCTTCACGCGGACGAAGGCAGCGCCCTTGCCGGGCTTGACATGCTGGAACTCGATGATCTGCATGACCTTGCCGTCCATATCAAAGGTAACGCCGTTCCTGAAATCGCTGACAGAAATCATTTTTTATCCTCCTAAAGTCTCGTCCCTGACGGAACAAATAGATTGTAGTTCTTAACTCGTATATTCTAACCGAATTTTCCCATGATTGCAAGGGGGAAAACAGGTTTTTCTTTAGATAATTATCAAATTCTTGGGGCTGTGGGTAATATCTTCCGCCCCGTCGGCGCCATAGATCACCACATCCTCGATTCGGACGCCGAATTTGCCGGGCAGATAGATGCCGGGTTCCGCGGATGCCACTGCCATTTCCGGCATGACCTCCTCGCCGGTAGCGCCGCAGTAAGGCGCCTCGTGGATCTCAAGACCCAGGCTGTGGCCGTAGCCATGGCCGAAATACTCGCCATAGCCGGCATCCGTAATGACCTTGCGGGCAACCGCGTCCACTTCCTTGCCGATCATGCCGGCCTTCGTAGCGGCAATGGCAGTGGTCTGCGCCAGGAGAACGGTGTCGTAGACCTTCTTCATTTCCTCGGTGGCATAGCCCACCGCCACGGTTCGGGTCATATCGGAGCAGTAACCCTGATACAGCACGCCGAAGTCCATCGTCAGGAAGTCGCCCTCCCGGATCACCCGGCTGCCCGCCACGCCATGGGGCATACTGGTATTGGGGCCGGACACCACGATGGGATCAAAGGAAAGGCCCTGGGCACCGTTTTTGTACAGGCAGTAGATAAGCTCGGCCTGAGCCTCCAGCTCCGTCATGCCCGGGTGGAGCCGGGGCAGCACCTGGGCAATGGCGGCGTCGGTGATATCCTGTGCCTTGCGCATCAGTTTCAGTTCCCAGGGCTCCTTCCGGCCGCGGAAGCCGTTGATCTTGTCATTCATGGGCACCAGCCGGGCACAAAGCTCCGCTTCGTAGGTCCGGAACTCCGCCACGGACAGATAGTTTTCCTCAAAGCCCAGCTTATGTACCTCGAAGTCTGCAATGGCGTCGTTAATCAGCTTGCAGTAATTCCGGTGGATATCCACCATAATCACCTCAAAGCCCTTGATCCCGTTGGCGGCGGATTCGATGTACCGGCTGTCGGTAAAATAGCGGCAGCCTGCCTTCGTAACGATGGCAACGCCCTCGGCGATGTCAAATTCCGCGGCGTAATGGCGGCTGTACCGGCTGGTCAGCAGCAGGCCGTCCACGTCCCCATCCAGCAGGGACAAAAATTTCTCCAGATTCTTCATAGCTTAACTCTCCTTTTTCTTCCGGCAAAAATGAAAGGCAGCTCCAGTAGATGCCTTGCTTTCAGCAAGAGATTGTGGTTGTTGATCGCGTTTACCAAAATGGAGGTGACACCGGCGGCGTTGGCCCCCAGGGTGTCCGTATAGATCTGATCCCCCACCAAGGCCGCGTCCTTTGGCTCCATTCCATAGCGCATTAAACATTCCCGGATGCCCTTGGAGAAGGGTTTTCGTGCCCCGGTGATGCAGTCCAGTCCGTACTGCCTGCAAAATTTCTTCACCCGGTCCCGCTTGCTGTTGGAGACCACGCACAATCGAATGGGCGACGCCTGCATTTTTCGGATCCAGGCCGCCATTTTCCGGGTCGGAAGATCCGTTGTGTAGGGTACGATGGTGTTGTCGAAATCCAGCATCAGCAGCCTGATGCCCTTTTCCTCCAGCATCTTGGGCGACAGATCCGTCAGCCGGGGCAGGATCATTTTCGGCAGTGGGGGCGGGAAAGGCATAAACGGATCCTCTCCTTCATAAATTTTGGTAAGATTATAGCACGCGGGGAGCGTTTTGTCCATGGGTATTCCACTATATCTTGCCATGACCGAGGCGGAATTATGTTCCTGTCCCCACCCGCCGAAGGAAACGGCGTATATGGCCTGCCACTTCTCTCTGTATTCCACCGGCCTGAGTAATCTGCCGGAATCGCTGCCGGAGGGGGCCATGCTGATCCTCAACGACCGGATCCCCATGGCGGGCCACGATCCCGACTGTATCCTGCGGCAGCTATCCCAACTGATCGAACAGGAAAAAATTTCCTCGCTGCTGCTGGATTTTCAGCGGCCGGAAAACGGAGAAGCGGCGGATCTCATCGGGCGGATCATCGCCCGGCGGCCCTGTCCCGTAGGCGTGACCGCCCCGTATTGGCAGGAGGGCGCAGCCCTGTTCCTCCCCCCTATTCCGCCCGGCGTTTCCGCGGAGGAATACCTGATGCCGAAATCCGGCGGGGAGCTGTGGCTGGAGGCGGCGCTGCAATGCCAGACGGTAACGGTTACACCCCGGGGAGCAATCTTCGAGCCGCCGGCTCCCGCCCGGGATGAGACAGGACTGCTTGCGGAGGGCCTATGCCGCTACACCGTTGCTCAAGAGGCGGAGAGCTTCCGTTTTCGATTGTTCGACACCCGGGAGACCCTCTGTGCAAAGCTGGAAGCGGCGGCAAGCCTGGGGGTCAGCAAAGCCATCGGACTGTATCAGGAATTACAAAAACCGCTCTGCTGACGCAGAGCGGTTTCAGCTTATTCACAAAGGGAGATCAATAGAACTTTCTCTTGTTCTTACGGGCAGCTTCAGACTTCTGCTTCCGCTTCAGGCTGGGGCTGACATAATGCTCGCGCTTCTTGACCTCGGCAATAACGCCCTCCTTGGCGCAGCTCCGCTTAAAGCGGCGCAGAGCGCTCTCCAGAGATTCGTTCTCCTTGACGCGAATTTCAGACATGGTTTTCCCTCCCTCCGATGGCATCCGGCTGTATCCAGGATGCTTTCAGGGCCGTACCGGCTTTGCTCATTATATAGCATTCGGCAAAGGTTGTCAAGATATTTTTCCGTATTTTGACTGCTTTTGACCGTCCGTTACTTGACAATCAGGTTCACCAGCTTGTTCTTCACCACGATGGTTTTGACAACGGAGCCGCCCTGCTTTTCCAGGAACCGGGCAATCTTCTCGTCGGCCAGCACGTTTGCCACCACCGTGTCGTTGGGCAGATCCGCGTCCATCAGCACGGTGCCGCGCATCTTGCCGTTGACCTGCACCGCGATGTTGATCTCCGTATCCCGGCACTTTTCCTCGGAATATGCCGGCCAGCTTTCATAGGCGATGGTGTCCGCGTGACCCAGAATCTGCCAGATCTCCTCACCCACATGGGGTGTGATGCAGGAGAGCATCTTGATGAAGCCTTCCGCGTACTCTCTGGGGCAGGTACCGATCTTATAGACCTCGTTGACGAACACCATCATCTGGGCGATGGCGGTGTTGAAAGCCAGTGCCTCAAAATCGGCGGTGACCTTCTTCACGGTCTGATGGTAGATCTTGGTGAGCTTGCCGTCGTCGGTATCGGTGATATTGGCCTGCTCGGTGAAGAAGTTCCAGACCCGGTTGATGAACTTCTTGGCACCGGCCACCGCCGTGGTGCTCCAGGGCTTGGAAACCTCCAGGGGGCCCATGAACATTTCATACAGCCGCAGGGTATCCGCGCCGTATTCCCGAACCACATCGCTGGGATTGACCACATATTCCGGGAAGCGTTTGCCCATCTTGATGCCGTTCTCGCCCAGGATCATGCCCTGATGCACCAGCTTTTGGAAGGGCTCCTTCACCGGGGACAGGCCGTTGTCATACAGGAAGCGGTTCCAGATTCTGGCATAGATCAGATGCCCAACCGCGTGCTCCGGCCCGCCGACATACAGATCCACCGGCATCCAGTGCTTCAGCAGCTCCGGATCGCAGAAGGCTTTGTCGTTGTTGGGGTCGATGTAGCGCATATAGTACCAGGAAGAGCCGGCGGAACCGGGCATGGTGGAGGTCTCCCGGACACCATGGATGCCGTTGCGGTCGTATTTCTTCCATTCGGTAGCGTTCTCCAACGGCGCCTGACCGTTGCGTCCCTTATAGTCCTCCAGCTCCGGCAGGATCAGCGGCAGCTCCTCGTCCGGCAGGAACACGGTCTTGCCGTCGTCGGTGTACACGCAGGGAACCGGCTCGCCCCAGTATCTCTGGCGGGCAAAGATCCACTCCCGGAAATGGTAATTGTTCTTCCGTCTGGCAACGCCGGCCTTTTCCAGCTTGCAGGTGATGGCCTCCTTGGCCTCCTCCACCGTCAGGCCGGTGAACTCCTCGGAGTTTATCAGGCGGCAGCCCTTGCCCAGATAATCCTGCTTTTCAAAGGCGTGCTCCGATACGTCGCCGCCGTCGATGACCTGAATCATGGGGATCTGATGGGCGACGGCGTACTCAAAATCACGCTGATCGTGGCTGGGAACCGCCATGACGGCACCGGTGCCGTAGCTCGCCAGCACGAAGTCGCCGATAAACACGGGAACTTCCTTGCCGTTGACGGGGTTGATGGCGTACACACCCTTCAGGGGGCAGCCGGTCTTTCCCTTGTTCAGCTCCGTGCGATCCATGTCGCTCTTTTTCAGCGTCTCGTCGATGTAAGCCTGAACCTCTTCCGGATTCTGCACCCGATCCATCAGGGACTGGACGATCTTGCCGTCGGGCGCCAGAACCATGAAGGTGATACCGTAGATGGTTTCGATGCAGGTGGTGTATATGGAGAATTCTCCGCCGCCCACCAGCTTGAAATCCACTTCCACGCCGACACTCTTGCCGATCCAGTTGCGCTGAATTTCCTTGGTGGATTCCGGCCAATCGACCTCCTCCAGCCCCTCCAGCAATTTCTCCGCGAAGGCGGGCTGGTCGATGACCCACTGCATCATGTTCTTCTTGACCACCGGGTAGCCGCCCCGCTCGGACTTGCCGTCGATGACCTCGTCGTTGGACAGAACGGTTCCCAGCTCCTCGCACCAGTTCACGGGCATTTCGATCCGCTTGGCGTAGCCCGCCTCGTACAGCCGCTTGAAGATCCACTGAGTCCACTTGTAGAAGGAAGGATCGGAAGTGGCGATCATTTTGGACCAGTCATAGTCAAATCCCAGCTCCTTGAGCTGGCCGGAGAAGGTCTCAATATTCTTTTGGGTAAACCCGTTGGGATGGTTGCCGGTACTGACCGCGTACTGCTCCGCAGGGAGGCCGAAGGAATCGTAGCCCATGGGGTGCAGCACGTTGTAGCCCTGCATCCGCTTCATACGGGACATGATGTCCGTTGCCGTGTAGCCTTCCGGGTGCCCGGCGTGGAGGCCCACACCGGAGGGGTACGGGAACATATCCAGCACATAGTATTTCGGCTTGGAGAAATCCCAAACATCCGTATAGAATGTCCGGTGTTCCTCCCAGTATTTGTGCCATTTGGCCTCAATGGCCGCGAAATCGTAATTCATAATGAAATCAGCACCTCTCTGCTTAATCCGTTATTCTTCGGCAACGATATCCTTCAGATCCACCTGCTCGGCATCCGCCCACAGCCGCTCCAGATCGTAGAAGCTTCTGGCCTCATCGGTAAACACATGGATCACCACGGAGCCGAAATCCAGCAGCTCCCAGGAATTCCCCCGGTGACCCTCCCGGCCCAGCATGGTCTCCCCCAGCTGCTCCAGCGTGTACTCGGCAAAGTCGCAGAGCGTCTTGACGTGGGTATTGGAGGTGCCGGTGCAGATCAGAAAATAATCCGCCAGACTGGACACCCGGTCGATTTTCAGCAGCCGGATATCCCGTCCCTTTTTATCATCCAGAGCTTTGGTTGCCGCGTAGGCGACCTCTTTTGCGCTTAACATTCACATCTTTCCTTTCTGTTCAGCCAGTCCAGCGCCTCCCGGGACTCCGGGGAAACCTCGCTGCCCTGCTTGTTCAGCAGCGCCAGGGTCATTTCCAGACCCAGCTTCAGCGCGCCGTCCATATCGGCCCAGGCCAGCTCCCGCAGCTTCTCCACTCCGGGGAAATTCCGGCTGGGTTCCATATAATCCGCAACGTAAATGATCTTCTCCAGCAGGTTCATGCCCGCCTTGCCGGTAGTGTGGTACCGGATGGCGCTGACCACCGCCGGGCACTCTCCGAAGATCCGATCCGCCACCAGACTGCCGGTGAGCGCATGGAGGGTTTTGGGATTTTTCAGGGAAAAATCGTCTAAAAATATACCATATTCCCGGCACAATGTCAACTGCAGCCCGGGGCTCAGCGCCTTGGTGATATCGTGCAGCAGTCCCGCTCTGGCGGCATCGGTCTCGTCGGCGCCCCAGCGTCTTGCCAGCGCCGCCGCCGTGTCCCGGCAGCCCAGAACATGGTTTACCCGGCCGGGATCCAGCAATCTCACCACCGTCTGCTCCAGCCGATCCATGGGAAGCTGCCGGTAATTCTCCGCGGTTCCGTACAGTCCCCGGCTGCGGATATACGCTCCTACTCCGTCGGGAAGATAAGGCTCGGCACAGTCAAAGATCAGAAGCCGGCGCAGATCCGTGGAGGAAATGGCGGTCACCGGATTGTTCACCCGGGTAACATGCATACCCATGGCCTCCAGATTGGACTTCTGGGCCTCAATAGCGGCATTCTCGTTCTTTTCGCCCCGGCAAAGCACCGCCAGCTCCGCGTTGGCACCGATGCTCCCGGGCTCCCGCCATGTGTGGAAGGTCAGGAACATATCGGTACCCAGAATCAGCAGCAGCTCCGCGCCGGGATACCGTTTCTTCAGCTCCAGCACCGTCATATAAGTGTAGCTTGGGCCCTCCCGGCGAAGCTCCAGATCCAGCACCTCCGCGCAGGGAATGTCCGCCGCGGCCAGGCGCAGCATCTCCAGCCGCCGCTCCGGTGAGGGGGAACCCTCCGGCAGCGTCTTGTGCGGGGAGATCCGGGTGGGGATCATCAGCAGCCTGTCAAGGCGCAGAAGTCCCACCGCCTGCTTTGCCGCCTGCATATGACCGATGTGGGGCGGATTGAACGTACCGCCGAAGATGCCGATTCTTTCCATGGGTGCCCTCCTGTCAGAAACTGTCAGTCCTCGCCGCGGAGCTTCTTCTCTCTGCTGCGTTCGATGGATCGTTCGATGGCTTTTTCCCGGAAATACTGATCCCGCTGTTCCTTGGCCTTTTTGGCTGCCGCCCGTCTTGCCCGGACGCCCTTGCCCACGGGGTCGGCCTTGGCGGCGGAAACGGTCTTGCGTTTTGCCCGTCCGGTCTGATTCCGCTCCGCCTGGCATTTCTCGCTGAAGCGGTAGATTACAAATTTGGTGCCGATGACACTGATACCTTCCGCGCCGGTGGCTTCGCAGAGGGCGTCGCTGACCTCTCTGGGAGTCAGAAAGGCCCCTTCCAGCACCTTGCCCTTGACCAGCTCCCGAGCCGTCAGCAGATTTTCCGCCTCGGCTACCACCGCGTCGGTGATGCCGCTCTTGCCGATCATCAGAGTTGTCTCCAGCGTGTTGGCTCTGGCGCGGATCTCCGCCCGTTCTTTACTTGTCAGCATAGCCTGCCTCCTTGAGTTTCTCGTTCAGCGCCCGCAGCGCCGCCGCCCGGTGGGACACCCGATTCTTTTCCTCCGGGGAAAGCTGGGCGAAGGTTTTCCCCAGCGGGGGATAATAGAAAATGGGATCATAGCCGAAGCCGTTCTTCCCTTCCGCCTGACGCAGGATCTCGCCGTGAGCCTCGCCTCTTGCCTGAATGACCCGTCCGTCGGGCCAGGCCATGGTGATAACGCAGACGAATTTGCCCTGCCGGCTGCCGTCGGGAACGGATTCCATATTCTTCAGGAGCAGCAGGAGCCGTCCCCAGTCATCCAGCGTGTCGTCGAAGCCGTAGCGGGCGGAATAAATGCCGGGCTCCCCGTTCAGAGCGTCCACCGCGATGCCGGAATCGTCCGCCAGTGCCGGCAGCCCCGTGGCCTTCATCACCGCTTCCGCCTTCAGCAGAGAGTTTTCCTCGAAAGTGGTGCCGGTTTCCTCCACGTCAATGTCCACGCCCAGCGTGGACTGAAGCACCAGTTCAAAGCCGAATTTCTCCGTAATCCGGCTGATTTCCACCAGCTTATGGTTATTTTTGCTCGCCAAAACTACTTTCATACCCAAATCCTCACAGCAGCGCGTCCACAAAGTCTCTGGCAGAGAAAGGCATCAGATCGTCCGCCTGCTCGCCTACGCCGATGAACTTCACCGGGATCTGGAGGGTGTCCGCCACGGCGATGACAATGCCTCCCTTGGCGGTGCCGTCCAGCTTGGTCAGTGCCACGGCGGTGACGCCGGCAATCTCCTTGAACTGCTTTGCCTGAATCAGGCCGTTCTGACCGGTGGTGCCGTCCAGCACCAGCAGCACTTCCCGGCTGGCCTCCGGCAGCTCCCGCTCCACGATGCGGCTGATTTTGTTCAGCTCGTTCATCAGGTTGGCCTTGTTGTGGAGCCGTCCGGCGGTGTCCACCAGGATCACGTCCACGCCTCTGGACTTGGCGGCCTGAATGCCGTCGAAAACCACGGAGGCCGGATCCGCGCCTTCATGCTGGCGCACGATGTCGGCGCCGGCGCGCCCCGCCCAGATCTCCAGCTGATCCGCCGCTGCCGCGCGGAAGGTATCCCCCGCCACCATCAGAACTTTTTTGCCCTCCTTGACCATCCGGGCAGCCAGCTTGCCGATGGTGGTGGTTTTGCCCACACCGTTGACGCCGATGACCAGCACCACCGAAGGCTTGGTATCCAGCCGCAGTGCCGTGTCGCCCACATCCAGCATATCCACCAGGATGGTTTTCAGCGCTTCCCGCGCTTCTTCCGGTGTTTTCAGATGCTGCTCCCGGATCGTCTTTCTGAGCCGCTCCGTGGCCTTGCAGGCAGTTTCCACGCCCAGATCCGCCAGGATCAGGCTCTCTTCCAGTTCGTCATAAAAATCATCATCAATCTGACTGAAGCCGGAAAAGACGCTGCCCAGCGTGGCCGCCATGGCGTCCCGGGTTTTGGCCAGACCGGCCTTGATTTTGTCGAAAAAGCCCATAATTTCCTCCTGATTATTCCGCGATTCCCAAATACTCTTCCATTTGATTCAGATCCAGCCGCAGCAGCTTGGAAATGCCCTGCTCCTGCATGGTCACACCGTAGAGGACATCGGAAGCCTCCATGGTGCCTCTTCTGTGGGTGATGACGATGAACTGGGTCTTCCGGCTCAGGTTCCGCAGGTAAGAGGCAAAACGCTCCACGTTCCGGTCGTCCAGAGCCGCGTCGATCTCGTCCAGCATACAGAAGGGCGTCGGCCGCACCTTCAGAATGGCAAAGTACAGCGCGATGGCCACAAAAGCCTTTTCGCCGCCGGACAGCAGCGTAATGGTCTTGACCTGCTTTCCGGGGGGCTGCACCCGGATCTCGATGCCGCAGGTCAGCGGCTCCTCCGGGTTTTCCAGCACCAGCGCGCCCTTGCCGCCGCCGAACATTTCCTCGAAGGTCTGACCGAAATAATGGTCAATCTTCTGGAATTCGGAGACGAAAATGGAGGTCATTTCCCTGGTGATGTCACGGATGATGCTCTCCAGCTCCCGTTTGGAGGTCAGTACGTCCTCCTGCTGGGCATGGAGGTATGTATAGCGCTCGTTGACCCGGGCGTACTCCTCGATGGCGCCCAGATTGGGGGTGCCCAGCAGAGAAATCCGGCGCTTCAGATCGGCTGCCCGGCGCTGTCCCGCCGTGACGGACTCGATCTCTCCCCGGAATTCCGCCGCGGTACCGGGGGTCAGGCCGTAGGAATCCCACAGCCGGTCGATGATCTGCTTCTCGTCCATGGCGGTGGTGACCTTCTTCTGCTCCAGCAGGGCGCAGGCACGCTCCATATTCAGAATATCCTTGTTCTTTTCCTGGCTCTCCCGCTCGCTGCGGGTCTTGGCAGCCTCGGTTTCCGCCCGGGCGCCGATGACCGTCTGCATGGCTGCCTTCTGCGCTTCGGTCTCCCGGTCGTTCTCCTCCTGCCGGGTCCTGAGGGCGGAAAGCTCCGCCTCCAGCCGTTCGTTGTCCTCCCGGATGGCCTGAATCAGCGCCAGCTTCTTCTCCCGGTCGCCTTCCATGGCGCCCTGAAGCCGGTTCAGATCCTCGATATGGGACAGTGCCGTGGCTCTCTCGGCATCCAGCGCCGCCGTTTCGGTTTTCAGGGCCGTCATGCGGTCGGTGATTTGGGAAGTGGCCTCGGCGGTTTCGGTCTGGCTTCCCTCCAGACGCTCCAGCGACAGCCGGGTCTCGGCCAGCTCACGGGCATACACCTGATGCTTCGCCTGCAGTCCCGCCAGACGCTCCCGGTCGGAAGCGTCCCGCATTTTCAGCGCCTCCTGCTCCCGCCGGGCGGATTCCTCCGCCTCCAGAATGGCCTGCAACAGGATCTCATGCTGCTTTTCCTGACCCTGAAGGCGCAGAACCTGATCCTCGGCCTCTCGGAGCTGCTCTTTGGCGGCGGTCATCTGGAATTCCACCTGATCCACCAGGCGCTGGGCTTCCCGCAGCTCCGCCTCGGCCGCCAGTTTGCCGTCCTGCAGCGTCTTTTCCTGGGCGGTCAGCTTTTCCAGCTCGTTGGCACGGGACAGGATGCCCGCCTCTTTATTGACGGAACCGCCGGTCATGGAACCGCCGGGATTCATGACCTGTCCGTCCAGCGTGACGATCTTAAATCGGTTTTTATACTGATTGGCCATGGCGATGGCAGCGTCCAGATCCTGTACGATCACCGTCCGCCCCAACAGATTCTCCACAATTCCCCGGTATTCCTCCCGGCAGGAGACCAGTGCGGAGCCAATGCCCACAAAGCCGCGGCAGTTTTCCAGCCCACTCTCCCCAAGGCGTTTGCCCTGGATGGTGCTGATGGGCAGGAAGGTGGCGCGGCCGCCGCCGGTGCGCTTCAGGAAGGAAATGGCCGCCTTGCCGTCGGCCTCGGAGCCCACCACAATCTGCTGCATGGCGGCTCCCAGCGCGATCTCCACCGCCACGGTATAGCTGTCCTCGGTACGGATCAGCCGGGACACCGGGCCGTGGATATTCCGCAGCGCGCCCCGCTGGGCTTCCTGCATCACCAGCCGGACGGATTTGGTATAGCTTTCGTAATCCCGCTCCATGGCCCGGAACACCCGGGTCTTGGCGGATACGGCATCCAGCTTTGCGGTCAGCTCCCGCAGGGATTGTGCCGCTTCGTCCCGGCGCTTGGCGCGGGTATTCTGCCGCAGGGTGTAGCCGGCGATGGTGTTGTTCGCCGCGGTCACATCCTCCTGGGCCTTGCGCAGCGCTTTGCGGCAGCCGTCCAGATTTTCCTGGGCCTGCAGGCGGCGTCCGGCACCGGCGTCTAAGTCCTGCGCAAGCTGTTCCAGCCGCTGGGCGGTCTGGATCATGCCGTCTCCCAGCCCCCGGATATCCGCGTCCGCGCCGGCCAGATCCGCGGACAGGGTGGATTCTTTGCCCCGCAGCTCCAGATACTGCCGTGCCTGTCCCTGGGCGCTGGCGGTCATGGCTGCCAGCTCCTGCTGAAGATCATTCAGCGCGCCGCTTTTGGCGGAAAGCGCCGTCCCGATTTCCTCGACACGGCTTCCGGCCTGCCGGATCTGGGCAAGAATGCCGCCGCTGCGATCCTCGGCGCCCTTCAGTTCCTCCTGAATCCGGGCAATGTTGGCGGCATTATTCTCCGCGTTGCCCCGCAGAACCGCCATCTGGCCGTCCAGCTGCTGATGGGTGGCTTCCAGCATATTCACCTTAACCCGGACGGTTTCCAGTTCCCCGTCCTTCCGGTGCAGCTCTTCCCCGAGGCTCTCGGCCTGGGCGTAGAGCCGCTCCAGATCCTCGTGCGCCTGACGCAGCACGAAAGACGCGGAGGCATAGTCCTCCTCCGCCTTCTTGGCGGCGGCGGACAGCTTGTCCAGCGTGTCCAGCCACACGGCCACCTCCACGCCCCGCAGCTCATCCTTCAGCTCCAGATACTTTCTGGCCTTTTCGGACTGCTGCCGCAGAGGCTCCAGCTGCAGCTCCAGCTCGGAGACCTTGTCTCCGATGCGCAGGAGGTTGTCCTCGGTCTGCGCCAGCTTCCGCTCGGTCTCCTCCTTACGGTGGCGGTATTTGGAGATGCCAGCCGCCTCCTCGAAGATTTCCCGGCGGTCGGCGCTTTTCAGGGACAGAATCTCGTCGATACGTCCCTGGCCGATGTTGGAGTAGCCCTCCCGGCCGAGGCCGGTGTCCATAAACATTTCATTGATATCCCGCAGCCGGGCGGACTGGCGGTTGATATAGTATTCGCTGTCGCCGGAGCGGTAGTAGCGCCGGGTGACCATCACCTCGTCGGCATCGTACATCAGCGCCCGGTCGGAATTGTCCAGCGTCAGGGTGGCCTCCGCGAAGCCCACCGCCGGCCGCTTCTGGGTTCCGCCGAAGATCACGTCCTCCATTTTGGCGCCCCGGAGGGTTTTGCTGCTCTGCTCGCCCATAACCCACAGAATGGCGTCGGAAATGTTGGATTTGCCGGAGCCGTTTGGCCCGACGATGGCGGTGATGTCATCGCCGAACCGGATCAGCGTTTTATCCGGAAAGGATTTGAAGCCCTGTACTTCCAATGATTTCAGATACACGTTGCAACCTCGTCAAAAAATATGTCAAAATGATTTCATTATTATACCCATATTTCCCGAAAAAAGCAAGAAATACTTTCCCGTCCCGGCGTGGTTTTGCGGTTGCATTTTTTTCGTTTTGATGGTATAATGGGTTCACATAAAATCTTTCAAAGGAGAATGCGCATTCATGAACAAGCGAAACGGTCTGCTTCTGCTGGTATTTGCCCTGGTCGCCGTGCTGGTGGTCCTGCTGATCGTGGCAGGGAATATGGCCGGCAGCCATACGGATCCCACCAATCCCACCGGCGGCAGTCTGAATTCCCAGCCCACCAACCCGTCCAGCCCGACGCAGGACAGCTCGGAGCCCACCCAATCCGAACCTGTGCCGTCCACGGAGCCGGAACCCACCCAATCCCAGCCCACCGAACCGCAGCCTACCGAAACCCAGCCCACGGAGCCCCGTCCCACCAATCCCGGCGATGAGTATATCGGCACACTCTACACCCGGGCGGAGCTGGAGGCCATGGACACCAAGGAAATGGGCTACGGCCCCGGCGTCTCCAAGGACGGCAAGCGTCCGGAATACGCCGTATCCGACCAGCAGCGCAACGAAAAGTACGGAGCCAACTTCATCGCCCCGGACAACGGCAACATTTATCTGACCTTCGACTGCGGCTACGAATACACCGCCACCGCCCCCGACGGCAGCAAATACCGGGTCACGGAGAAGATTCTGGACGTTCTGAAGGAAAAGAACGTCAAAGCGGTGTTCTTCGTCACCATGCACTACTGCGAGGATCAGCCGGATCTGGTGCAGCGGATGATCGACGAAGGCCATGTGGTGGGCAATCACACCAACAACCACCCCAATATGCCTCAGCAGACCATTGACAAGATGGTATATGAAATCATGAGCCTCCACGAGTATGTGCAGGAGCATTTCGGCTACACCATGACCCTGTTCCGTCCCCCCGAGGGCGCCTATTCCACCCAGTCCCTCGCTCTGACCCAGAGTCTGGGCTACAAGACCGTCCACTGGAGCTTCGCCTATGCCGACTACAACACAGCCAATCAGATGGAGCCGGCGAAAGCTCTGGAGCGGGTCACCAGCTCTGCCCACAGCGGTGCCATCTACCTGCTCCACGCCATTTCCACCACCAACGCTTCCATTCTGGGCGATGCCATAGATTCCTTCCGGGCGCAGGGCTACCATATTGAACAGTTCCATTGATCCCAATGTTTTCGAGCCGCAGAGAGAGATTCTCTGCGGCTCTTTTTATGGGTTTTCATGAGATTACGCTGCTGGATCTATAAAAAGCAGCCGGACACGAAAGTGTCCGGCCTTGTTTTCAGTTATTGATAGAATGATGAGCGTTGGGACTGCTGGGATCCAGTGGAAGGAATGTGTATCCGTTGGCAAGGCCCCACTGGATGATCCGCTCCACCGCGTCCACGCTGTATTTGTAAATATCGTGCTGCAGAACGATGGAAACTTTATGCTTCTGTACGCCGTTGATCACATTCTGGTAGACCTCATCGGCGGTTTTCACCTCGCCGGCGTCGCCGCTGCTGACATTCCAGTCGAAATACTGGTAGCCCAGCTCCGTCACCTTCCCGGTCAGGCGGGTCATAATACCCTCGCAGTATTTTATGCTGACCTTGTTGGAGCTGCCGCCGGGGAAACGCATCAATGTGGTGTCCACGCCGGTGTACTCCCGGATTTTCTGACGCATGGCGGAAATATCGTTGAGGAACGCCGCGTCGCTGGCATAAATCTCAGAATACTCATGGCTGCAGCTATGGATGCCGATGGAGTGGCCGCCGGCCACGATATCATCCAGATACCCCGTCGCGGCGGTTCCCACCACGAAGAAGGTAGCTTTCACATTATATTTCGCCAGTACCGCCAGCAGCTCCGGTGTGTACTTGCTGGGGCCGTCGTCGAAGGTCAGATAGATGACCTTGCCCTCCGGCTCCACAATCGGCGGCTGGTTGGATTCCTTCACGATGATCGTCCGGGTGGCTTCGGCGGTATTGCCGGAGCTGTCGGTGACCGTGTAGTGAAGGGTGTAAGTACCGGGTGTGCTGCGGTCAAAATCTCCCGAAACCGTCACCTTGGCTCCCACATCTCCGTCGGCATCGTCCACCGCCGTATAGCCGGGATCCGTAAAGGGCGCGCCGGCGAAAATGGTTATGGTCTCATCGCCCAGCAGCTTCAGATCCGGAGCGGTATTATCGCCGTAGCGGATGGGGCGGCTGGCATCGGCGGTATTGCCGGAGGAATCCGTCACCTTGTACAGCACGGTGCCGTTCTCCACTACCCGCTGAACCCGATCCGTGATATCGCCGTCGAAGTTATCCTCGGCCACGAAGCCCTCTTCCTGATAGACGTGACCCGGAAGGGTCAGGCTGTTCTCCTGATACATCAGCACGATGGTGGGCGGCGTGGTATCCACAACCTGCACGGTGCGGGTGGCGGAAGCGGTTTTTCCCCGGTATTGAATCGTATAGGTGACGGTAAAGGTGCCGAGCCGGTCAGGCTCGATGCCGTTTTCGATTTGTACCTCCGACTGAAGATTCTTCCATCCGAAGGATGCCTCCACCCCCGGATCCTCAAAATGCTTCCCAAATTCCAGGGTCATGGTTTCGGGCCCTTTCAGGGTCAGTTCCAGTCCCAAAGCCCCCTGTACAATGGCCGCGGCTATGCCGATTATCAGCAGAATCAGCAAGCACGCGACAGCTATGTATGGCCAGACGGGCTGCCGTCTTCTTCTCCTCTGCCTTCTGTGGGCGATCGTCTCTTCCATGATTGCTCTTTTCGTTCCTTTCTCGGATTTGCGCAAATTCGGAGCGGCCAGCTCCCTTGCTTTGCTGTCTATTATATATCAGATCCGGTGAAATTGGAAGAGTTATGACGAAAAATTAATACTTAGTTCAGCATTTGCGTCAGCGCACCCAGCGCCGGCTCGAATTTGATGCCATACCAGTGAGCCGGTTCTTCCAGGGTATTGCGGATGCACAGCGCCGTAAAATCCGCCGCGATCCGCGCCGCCTCCTCCGGGCATTTGCCCTGCATGGAGGCCCCGACAAAGGCGGAAGCAAACAGGTCCCCGGTGCCGTGGAAAGTGCCGCCCAGCTTTTCCTGGGCGCAGTAACGGATTTCTCCGTCCCGGCACAGGGCGACTCCGGTCTGATTTGGGGCAAAGCCCACACCCGTCAGCACCACGCAGGGCGCGCCAAGGGCTTCCAGCTTCTTCAGCAGATGCCGGATCCACGTCTCGTCATACGCTTCCTCGAAGGGTGTTCCCGTGAGCATACAGCCTTCCGTGAGATTCGGCAGAATGACATCCGCCCGGCCGCAGAGTCCCCGCATGGCGTCCACATAAGTCTCATCAAAGCCGGAATACAGCTTTCCGTTGTCCGCCATAGCCGGATCCACCACGACCAGCCCCCCGGGGGCAGTCAGAGGGAGCAGAGCCTCCTCCGCGGATTCGATTTGCCGCGTGCCCCCCAGATAACCGGTATAGACGGCGTCAAAGTTGATTCCCTCCCGCCGCCAATGGTCGGCGATGGCCGGAATATCCTCCGACAGATCCCGAAAATGGACGCCGGAAAAGCCGCCGGTATGGGTGGACAGCACCGCAGACGGCAGAACGCAGGTCTCCACGCCGCAGGCGGATAGAACCGGCAGCGCCACCGTCAGGGAACACTGTCCCACGCAGGAAATGTCCTGCACGGTCAGGATGCGTTTGTAAGCCATGCTTCCTCCGTTCATCTTCCCTTGCGGAGCTTCCCTACCGAAAACCGGATTGCAAACAATACGCCGGTATACACCATCATCCGCAGCAGGTCCCGGTTGTTGGAGGCTCCGTTGATATAATATGTGGGCGGGAAGAGATATTGCACCGCCCGCAGTTTTCCCAGATCCAGAAATACCGGGCAAATCGCCAGCATCACCGCGATCAGCAGCGGCAGCAGCGTACCCAGGCTCCGCAGCGTACCGAACAGGCTGCGCACCGTCATGGAAAATACCGCCACGCACACCGTGTACAGCAGAAGCACCCCCGCTTCCCTGGCCGGCGAAACCGTCAGCCCCGCCGCGATCAGCGCAAGGAGGACGGCGGCGGCGCCATGGATTCCGGAGATCATCTGGCAGGCAAACTCCACCAGCCCCCGCTTTCCCTCGGGGACCAGGGCAAAGGTGCCCTGCTTCTCGTCCCGGATGCCGTACATGGCCGTGGCAAGACCGAACAGCACCAGCACCACCGCCAGCAGTCCCCGGACGGGCGTCAGCAGATAGTTGGTCTCCGGCACCCCCGCAGCCGTGCCGTCCAGGCAGGCATAGGAAAACAGCTCCGTGTCCATGGACACCCGGTTGTAACAGGCCAGCAGAGTCTCGTCGGAGGCGTCCGCCAGCTCCGGTACATTGGTTCTCAGCCAGCTCAGGTACATTTTCTCCGAGCAGCAGGAAAATACCGCGCCGCTGAGCTTTTCCCGTGCCAGCATCAGCGGAACCGTGCTCTCCCGCTCCAACACGGTGACAAAGGCGTTCCGTCTGGCAGGATCGTTGACGAAACGGCAGACCTTCGCCTCCATTTCCGCGGAAAAAATCCACGCGGCATCCGTCTTTCCGGTGCGAACCAGCGTTTCCGCTTCCTCAGGCGACGTACAGAGCCGGAACAGAATCAGTCCGTTGCTTTGCGTCAGCTTTTCCGTGACGCTTACCGCCAGAGGATCCCCATCCTCCCGCGCCAGCGCGACGGTAATCACACCGCTGTCCTGCCGTGCCGCCATGCCGTAGCCCAGCACCAGCAGGGGGATCAGCAGCAGAATCGCCAGAAAGGCGGGCTTCCGGTACAGCCGTTTGGTTAAAAGACAGCACCAGGCTGCCGCCATTTTCCACTTTTTCACAGGCTCACCCCCTGACCGCCGTAGTTTTCCGGTACCGCAGCAGAAGCGCCGCGCCGAAAAAGAGAACGGCGCAGGCCGTCAGCCCCAGCGTAACCTTGGCGGAAACCGCTCCCGAAAGGCACTCCGAAAGCCGGATCCGGGCAAGGCCGGTGGGCAGCAGCTCCGCCGCTTTCCGAACCGCCTCCGGGAAAAAGCTGACGGGATAGAAGCAGCCGGAGAGGAAGCACAGCACCAGCCCGGCGCAAAACTGCAGCAGCACGCCGCCGATCAGATCCCGGGTCAGCTCATACAGGAAATAGCTCAGGGCCGCCACCATAAGGATCACGGGAACCGTACCGGCAAGAAAAGCGCCGCCTTTCAGGATCAGCCACAAACAGGGCAGGCAAACAGCCAGCAGTCCCCCGAAATACACGGCGAACTCGCAGCACACCTGCATGAATACGGAGCGTCCCCGGGCGGCCAGCATTCTGCCCAGCGCCGGATCCCTTCCCACCAGCATCGGCGCGAAGGGCAGGCAGATCAAGGTCAGAAGCACCACGCCGAAGCCGCAGAGCAGATATTCCTCCAGCCCCGTCTCTTCGGAGATTCCCAGCTCCGTGACGCGGTAGGTCTTGGAGCGGTCAAGAATGAAGGATACATACCGGATGCTGATCCGGTTAATCACGGAATTCCCGTCCTGACCGACGGAATCCGCCGCCAGACCGGCGCCGTAGATTCCCTTCTGGGCTTCCGCCAGAAGTTCCCCGATAACGGATGTGACCTCATCCTTGAACAGGGACACCAGCCCCACCGCGCCGCTGGTGCTGACATATTTCAGCGGCCTGATATCGCCCCGAAGGGCGGCATCCATAAACCCCTCCGGGATCACCACATAGGCGGCGATATCGCCCCGGATCAGTTCCCGCTCCGCCTGGGCTTCGTCCATGGTGGTGATCTCCACGGAAAACCGGGAATCGTCGAAGGTCTTCAGCGCCGCCAGTCCCAGTTCCAGATAGGTATCTCCGGCAGTTCCCACCAGACCCACCTGAAATTTCGCCTGTTTGGTATCGTCGGGCTCCACCCGGGTCACGGCGTCATAGATCGCCGCCAGGCATCCGAACAGCACCGCCGCCGCCAGCAGCACCGGCGGCAGCATCCGAAGCAGGCGCTTCATCTGCAGAACAAAATACTTCCTCATATCACAGATTCGCCACCAGCTTGCTCACATCACCGTCGTAGGAAAAGGGCACCAGCACGCCGTCCCGGATGATGTACCAAGCGTCGCACAGCTCCAGCTCCATGGTGTCATGGGTGGTCAGCAGCAGCAAGCCTCCCGCCTGCCGGTATCGCCGAAGGTACTCGGCGATGCTCTGCTTGCAGGCCAGATCCAGCGCGGCTGTGGGTTCGTCCAGCAGTAGAATCGGCGGCCGGTTTGCCATGACGCAGCCGATAGCCAGGCGTTTCTTCATGCCGCCGGACATCTTCGACACGGTCACCCGCGCGAAATTCCCGATGCCCAGCATTGCCAGCACGCCGCCGTCCAGTTCCTGTTTCAGCGTCTCCCGGTCGTACCACAGCAGCAGATTGTCCCGGGCGGAAAGCTCCTCCACCAGCGGCGTTCCCTGGGGCACATATCCCACCAGCGCCATCCGGTGCCGGGGGCTGCGCAGCAGATCCACACCGTCGCAGAAAAACGCGCCCCCGTCCGCCCGCTGGACACCCGCCAGCACGGACAGCAGGGTGGATTTTCCGCAGCCGTTGGCGCCCAGGATCCCGATGCACTGCCCGCCCGACGCGGACAGGCTGATGTCCCGCAGCACCATCTTTTTGCCGTAGCGCTTGGCAATTCCCTTCATTTCAACTTGCATAAATATCACCACGATAAAAGGTTTGGCGCTGAAACTCAGCGCCAAACCACTTATTTTATGTCCTCAGAAGCCGGTATCCGTACCGTCCGGCTGCTCCACGGATGAGAGGCTATTTGCCAGAAGCTCCAGAAGCTGCTGCGGAACGCCGGCCTTCTCCAGATTGGAGAGGATTTCGTCGAAGCTCAGATTCCCCGTCCACGCCATCAGGGCGTCCTGATCCATTACGTCCACCGCGTTGTCGGGAACGCGGATTTCTTCCTCCGCGGTACCGTAGGACGCGCTGAGCTTCAGGCTCGCCAGGAACACATCG
>JAQXIT010000048.1 GCA_029007925.1 Bacillota bacterium
TCGCGTATTGCGGCTTTTCCTGTAACCATTGCTTTTTGGCGCAGTGGTGCGGATCCTGCCGAACGGATTATTCCATCTGCTCATACGCGACCTGTTTCGCGGATCATACCTGCCCCAACGCGGCGTGCTGTCAGAGCAAAAAGCTGGACGGCTGTTATGAATGCGACGAATTGGATACCTGCGTGAAGGGCTTTTACGCACCGGAAAACGACGGCGCCAACGCGGCAAAAGCGCAGGCCATGTTCATCCGGAAGTACGGAAAGAAAGCGTTTCTGAATGTCCATAACACTCTCCACGCAGAGTTTGATTTCGCGAAAACACAGGAAATTCTGGGACAGGATGTGTGCGAAGGACTTGCAATACTGGAGGAGGCATACACCCGAAGCCTTTCCTGATGGAATCCCCTCAGATGTACCGGATCTGGCCGGCATCGGAATGGTACGCAACACTGCCTGAATGGCAAATACCTTTAGAACGAAAATGGCCATGGAATCCGCTATGGATCCCATGGCCAAATGCATTTCCGGGGTTCGGTCTGTTATCTCTGTTGCTGCAGGGTGTAGTGGACGTCCCAGGCCTTTTCCTCGTCGGTGAACTTGTGACGGGTGTCGATGATTTCACCGTTGTTCCACTTCCGATCCAAAACCGCATCACCAATTCCCATGACGGTGACGTTGACCTGGCGGCGGCGGGCACGGACGTGATCCCAATCCACAAAGTAAACATGGGCAAATTCTCCGCCGTCCAACTCGCCGTCCTTGACGGTCATAACCTCGCTCCGGCCGAAGAATACGGAACGCAGATGGCCGTCTGTGTTCATGGAGGTATAGTCACCGGGCTCGTTGACATACCGGCCAAACTTCGCGTGAATGGGACCGGGGTGCCGGTAATCGCCCTCATTGACATAGTCGGGAATCATCTTGCGCATGATGTCCAGCAGATCGTGCTGCAAATACTCCAGATCAAAAGAGTCAATGTCGTGGCTGCACTCCTGAATCATAACGGAGCAGGTAGTGTGATGGGAAGAAATGGTCACGGTGCCGTTCTTCACACCGGACGCTTTTACGATTTCAATGATTTCCTTGGAAATGTCGTGGAAGGTGGGGATCCAGCCCCGGGACTGCAGCTCCAGCTCTTTTTGGTAAAATTTGAATTCCATGTTTTTCTCCTCCGATTATGTATTTTGATTTCGTTCATCCCAGGCTCTGCGAACTGCGGCAATCATTTCCTCCACCATGGCCGGCCGGTCAGCGGCTTTGGCAATGCCGGAGGAGGAGCCGGTGGCATCCGCACCGGCGAGGATCACGTTGTACACATCCGCCCCGCCGGCAATACCGGCAGCGGTCAGAACCAGAATATTGGGATCTACCTCCCGTACGCACCGGGCAGCGGCTTCCACATATTCTTTGCCGACACTGACACCGGCGCCTATCAGCTCGGAAGGCTCCGCCACGATAATATCCGGATGCAGTGCCGCAATCCGTCCGGCGTCTGCCGTGGTATCCGCACATACAATGGTAGTCAATCCCACCTCCACAGCTCTGCGGATGGTTGCCTCCAAAACCTCATGGCTCAGAGGCTTTTCCGCGTGATTCAGCATGACGCCTTCCGCTCCGGCAGCCACCAGAGACTCGGGCAGGATGTCCGCCAATCCGCGTCCCACCGGAATGGGATCCATGTGGGGGGCGAATACATGGATCCGCGTGGTATTCTGCCGGACTCTCCGGATATCCACGACGGGACAGGTAAAAATGATGTCCACATCGTATTTTTGGCTGGCGGCATCCGCAGCCATTGCCAGTTCCAGTATTTCGTCGCCGTATAGATAAGACTTGGGGCCAATCTCAAAGAAGGGTGCGTGAATGGTCGTCATAGAGCAACTTCCTTTCCGTTGACTTCACACAGATTATAGCACTTCGCTTTCGTTTCGTCAATTTTATTTTTGTTAAAAAAGCTTTTTTCTTTCGTTTTGCTCAAAAAGCAGGGCTTATAATTGTTTAATTTGCGAATTGAAAACATACAGAAAATGTAGTATTCTCTTTGCGAAAGAATTCTGACACAGGAGGAGGAATACATGTGATCTCCAGAGCCGCTCTTGACGCAGCCAGAGCAGCCTTCGATATTGAGGCCGATGGTATCCGGGAAATGAAAAATTTCTTTGAGGACGAGGCATTTGATACCGCGGTTTCCCTGTTGAGCGCCGCGGAACGGATCGGCGCCTCAGGCTGTGGTCATTCCGGCATCGCGTGCCAGCATTTTGCCCATCTGATGTGCTGCGCGGAACGTCCCACCCGGTTTATCAGTCCCGCTGATGCGGTTCACGGCGCCATGGGATTTCTGCAGGCTGGAGATGTGATGCTGCTGGCTTCCAGGGGCGGAAAGACCGGCGAACTGCTTCCCATCGCGGAGATCTGCAGGGCGAAGGGTGTGTCCGTCATCACCGTAACCGAAAACACCGAATCCCCTCTAGCCAAGTCCGCCGATGTCATCCTGAAAATGCATGTCAACCGGGAAACGGATAAGTGGAACGCGCAGGGAACTACCAGCACCACGGTGCTGTGCGTTATTTTCCACGCGCTTCAGGCTGCGGTGATCGAGCAAACCGGATATCGGGCCGAGCAGTTCGCCAGAATCCATCCCGGCGGGGCGGTGGGAGAGCGGCTGAATCACAGAACGCTGTAAACATGGTTTCTCCAAAATTTTCGGAAAGAAAATAACGCTGGCTTTTTTTACGAAAATCCTCTATAATAGAAAAAATTCTATTGTATCGGGAGGTGTCTGCCATGGCAGACAGAAAACTCAAAATTGATATTCGGCGGGATCAGATCCTCCGGCAGCTTCGGCAGGAAGGCCGCGTGAGTGTGACCAGGCTCAGCGAAATGCTGGGAACCACAGAGGTGACCATCCGCAATGACCTGTCCGCGCTGGAACGGGACGGATTTCTGATGCGGGTGCAGGGAGGCGCGGTACCGCTCCCCGGCCGGGAGTCCTCCGGTCTGCCGGATCAGGAACTCAGCCACCCGTCGGAAAAGCAGGCCATCGCGTCAGCCGTTGCGAAGATGATCCGGGATGGGGACACCCTGTTCATCAATTCCGGTTCCACAACGGCCTGCGTGGCGGAGGCACTGAAAAGCCGGAAGAATCTGAAGATCGTCACCAATTCTCTGGCTGTGGCCACCCAGCTGGGCGATGTTTCCACTCTGCGGGTGCTGCTGCTGGGAGGCGAGATCAATGTCCGCTACGGGTTCACCTACGGCAGTGCCGCTCAGGAGCAGCTCGGCAGGTTTCAGGCGGCGTGGGCAATTCTATCCGTGGATGGCATCAGCCCCGCCGGCGGCATCACGACCTACCACGAGGAGGAAGCGATTCTTGACCGGATGATGATCGACTCGGCGGAACGCACGCTGATTGTCGCGGACGGAAGCAAAATCGGCCGGGCCGGCTTCAACCGGGTCTGTGAATGCGGCAGAAAGCTGACGCTGGTGACCAACCGGTGCGAGCTCAATGAAACCGTCGGGCAGCTTCAGGAGTGCGGTGTACAAATCTGCTATGTATAAACGGAGGCCACTGGGTCTCACACATCGTATCTTTCAGGATCAGGAGTGACACTATGAAAAAGAACATTGTCGGTTATGTCTGCTTCGGTGAGGTCAACACGCCCATTGCGCGTCTGCGGCTGAAACATGACGAAGCGCTGGAAGCCCTGAAAGCGGCGGGAATTGGGGAGCTGGTGGACGGCGGATTGGTTATTGATGATCCCGCCTATGAAACCGCTGACGCAGCCGTGGCGAAACTGGAGGGACTGGATCCCGACTGCCTGATTGTCTGCGTCGCCGGTTGGGTTCCCACTCACGCAGTGATCCGCGTGACCGATCCCTTCCGCCATATTCCCATGCTGTTGTGGGGATTGTGCGGCTGGAAGGAAAACGGCCGCATCATCACCACGGCAGAGCAGGCTGGTACCACCGCACTTCGCCCCACCTTCGAGGCGCTGGATTACACCTTCAAATATGTCTACAACATCATCGGCAAGCCATGGCCCATGGAAAAGATCAGCGCCTTTGTCACAGCTTGCCATGCCAGAAAAAAACTGCGCTCCGCCCGGGTGGGAACCATGGGTTACCGGGATATGCTGCTATACGGCACCCAGTTCGAGGGCGGCTCCCTCCGGGGGCAGATCGGTGTGGAAGTGGAACCCTACGAAATGCTGGAAATGGTGCGCGCGGCGGAAAAGCTGGATGACGACAAGGTCTCTGAGGGCGTCCGGTTCGTTCGGGAAAACTGGAAGTTCGAAAAGCCCTGCGATGACGCCGTGATTCAAAAAGGCGTACGCTACGCGCTGGCCATCACGGGGAAGATTCGGGAGCGGGGCTGGGAAGCCATCACGCTGCTGGATGTGGATGGCATGAAGAAGTTGGAGGGCTTTCCGCCGGCCATGGTGTTCATGCTGCTGGAGCATTTCTGCGGTGTGTTAACCGTCCCGGAAAACGATGTGATGGGCGCCGTGACCCAGCTCATTATGAAGTATATTTCCGCTCAGACGGTGCCGTATCTGGAGTATTACGAGTTCTTTGAAAACAGTATGCTGATCGGCGTTCCCGACTTCATACCCAAGGCTGCCACCGAAGGGGACGTCCGGGTACTGCCGGCTGCCTTCGGTCTACTGAATTCCTCGCTTCTGAACGTATCCCGGGTCAGAACCGGCTACGTCACCTGCGCGCGTCTGGCTTATTTCCGCGGACGGTACCGGATGCATGTCTATACCGCTGAGGCCAAGACGCCTCCAGCCTGGAACGAGTTCGGCTGGGACGATCCCGCGCCACAGCTTCCCAGCCTGGAGGTGTTCCCGGATTCGTGTACGGTGGAGGAATTTGCCCAAAACGTGTGCAGTCAGCATGTAATCGTCGCCTACGGCGATTACACGGAGGCTCTGCGGGACTTCTGCCGGATGACGGATATTGATTTGGTCATGTGACAAAATGAAAAAGGCTATCCGCGGGAGGATAGCCTTTTTCGAACCGGAGGGAATTATGTATATTGGCGTGGATTTGGGCAGCACCAACATCAAGGCCGCTGTCTATGACGGGGATCTTCGGCGCGTCGCGTTGAAAAGCCGGAGTGTCCGCTATATCCGGGAGAACGGATTTGTGGAATTTGATGCCGGCACATATTACCTGGAGCTGACGGAACTGCTGGCGGAGCTGCTGGAAGAAAACGGAATCCGGCAGGTTCGGCAGATCGCGCTGACAGGACAGGCAGAATCGCTGGTTGTGCTGGATCACCGGGGGGAGCCTCTGATGAATGCCATATCCTGGATGGACGAGCGCTCCGCCGAGGAATGCCGCATCCTGAGCAGGCGGTTTTCGCCGGAGGTCTGTGAGGCAGTAACCGGGCAGCCGGCAGTGCTGCCCACATGGCCGGCCACGAAAATTCTGTGGCTGAAGCGGAACCGCCCGGAGATTCATGAGAATGCCGGCTGCTATATGCTGCTGAAAGATTATATTGCCTACCGTCTGACCGGGCGTAAACGGGCGGATATGTCCATTGCTACCTTCTCGTTCTATTTTGATATTTACCGAAAAACGTACTGGAAGGAAATGCTGGATGCCATCGGCATCGGAGAGCATCAGCTCCCGGAGTTGTGTGAGCCCTGTACCGTCGTCGGTACCCTGCTGCCGGAGGCCGCAGCCCGGATGGGACTGAATCCCGGAACGACGGTCAATACGGGTACGCTGGATCATTTTTCCGGCATGATCGGCACCGGCAGCCTCCGCCCCGGAGACATCACCCTGTCCGTGGGAACGGTGATGGCCATGACTGCCATGACCCGGGAGCCGGCGCCCCGAAATACCGGGATCGCCATGCACTACGGCTTTCTTCCGGATACCCATGTGATGATTCCGGTGGCCGAAAGCGGCGGTGTCAGTCTGGAGTGGTTCCGAAGAACCTGTATGCCCCAGGCGGATTACGCCGGGATTGACGAGGCGCTGAACGGAAGGGCACCCAATGATCTGCTGTTCCTCCCGTATCTCGTGGGCACCAACGCGCCGGAGTTTGATGTCGGTGCTACCGGGGTATTCTGGGGGCTGCGTGCGGAGCATGACGCAGTGGATATGGCCGGTGCCGTTATGGAGGGAGTAGCCTTCGTCCTTCGGAAAAACTGCGCGCGGATTGCCGCCTGCGGTGCGGCGCCCACCGCCATTGTTGCCATCGGCGGCGGCGCGAAAAGCACCGTATGGTGTCAGATGCAGGCGGACATTACCGGTGTGCCTGTTCTGATCCCCGAAGAAAAGGAGGCAGCCTGTCTTGGCGCAGCCATGATCGCCGCGGTAAGCGGCGGACGGTTCGAAAGCTATGAAGAAGCGGCGCAAGTCTGCGTGAAGATCCGCTGTCGGCTGGATCCCAACCCCAGCGAACATCTCCGGCGCAAGTATCGCCGGTTCTGTGCCCTGTATCAGTCGTCGCTGGCGCTGAACGACATTTCGTAAGGGAAAAAGCTCCGGCATATGCCGAAGCTTTTTCAGAGATCGTTATTCTTCCGGAGGTGCGGTGCTTTCCCGAACCTTCAGAGTGGGCTGGAGCCGGATGCTCTGCATGATTCGGCGCTTCTTGACGATTTTCTGCGTCAGCAGGTCGGCAGCAAGCTCACCAAGATCCTGCGTGGGTTCCGTTACGGTGGTCAGGCGCACATTCAGATAGTTGCCCACGTTGCTGTCATCGATGCTGACGATGGAAATATCCTGCGGGATCCGCAGTCCCGCTTCCTGAATGGCCCGCATGGCGCCGATGGCAATGCTGTCATAGGCGGCGAAGATTCCGGTGGGGCGATTGGGGAGCTTCAGCAGGGTCTGCATTCCCTCATAGCCGCAAGCCTCGAAACGCTGACCGTTTTCGATGATATATTCCGGCGGGACATCCAGATGCCTTGCCCGCAGTGCGGTTTCAAAGGACTTTCTGCGGGGCGAGGAAAAGGGTTCTCCGATATACGCAATACGTTTATGCCCCAGATCCATCAGGTGATTGGCCGCGATGATGACACTTTTCCACTGATCGATATAGATATTGTCGCAGAAGTCGCAGTTTTCGTCCGGCGAGATCATCAGAAAGGTGATACCGCTGCGGATCACCAGCTCCCGGAAACGGCCGGAGGTGATGGAGTTGGTGGAAAAGCACACGATTGCCCGGACGCGGTTGCGCAGAAGTTCCTTCAGGCAGACGTATTCCTCCTCCTCGGAGAAGAACGAAGGCATCATCAGGATTCGGAATCCCGCCTCCAGCAGGTTGGTATGCAGCGAATGGAGCACTGCCATATAATAAGGACTCATGGCGTCCGGGAAGATCACACCGATCAGATTGGAGTGGGCAGGCTGTCCCTCGGCGGAATAGGGATAATGCAGCTCGTCGGCAATGGCGCGGATGGTAATCTTGGTCTGTTCGCTGAGATCCGAGCTGTCACGCAGAGCTTTGGATACCGTGGAAACATTGACGTTCGCGATTTTCGCAATTTCTTTTAATGTAGCCATATATCCTCCGTTTCCGGATTGAAAAAGGACTTTTCAATCCCAAATCTTCTTGTTTATCTTATCAACTGTCTTTTCGAAAGTCAACCGGTTTTCGAAAAAAACGGAAGAATCCAACATTTTTACAGCAATCTATTCCGGGAGGAATGTTCATGGAAATGCTGCTGAATCGGGCAAGAGCGGAGCGAAATGCTTTCCGGCCGCTGCCCTTCTGGTCTTGGAATGACACCCTGGACGAAGAGCGCCTGCGTCTGCAGGTGCGGCAGATGCATCGGGCGGGGCTGGGCGGTTTCTTCATGCACGCGCGGGTAGGGCTTCGCACACCGTATATGGGTGAGCAATGGTTCCGCTGTATCAAAGCGTGCATCAGTGAAGCTGAATCCCTGGGCATGGAACCCTGGGGATACGACGAAAACGGCTACCCCTCCGGTATTGCCGACGGTCAGGTCTGCCGGGAATCGGAGGCTTACCGCGCCACATGGATTGAACTGAAGACCGTTTCCGATCCCGGGGATTGGGCGGGACTTCATACGGCGGCGTGGTATTTCCGGGATCCGGAAACCGGAGAGTACCGCCGCTGCGCCGAAGGGGATTTCCCCGGCACAGGACTTGTGGCGCATATCAAGAACGAGATGCGATCGGCGGATCCCATGAACGCCAAAGCTGTTCGGCTCTTTCTGGAGCTGACCCATCAGCGGTACCGGGAGGAGTTGGGAGCGGATTTCGGCAGACATATGCCCGGTTTTTTCACCGACGAGCCCCAGCTCAAGCAATACCAGCTCCCATGGAGCCAAGGGTTCGACCGGCTGTTCCGTGAAGAATACGGCTACGATCTGCTGGATCAGCTTCCCGCGCTGAAAGACGATTCCATCGTGGGGCATGAAGCGGTGCGCCACGATTACTGGATGCTGGTCAACCGGCTGTACTGCGACAGCTTTGGCAAGCAGGTGCATCAATGGTGCCGGGATAACGGCTGCCGGTTTACCGGCCACGTCATGGGTGAAGACACCCTTCTGGAGCAGATGGGCTCCAACGGCGGCGTCATGGCCTTTTATCCCCACATGGATATGCCGGGAATGGACTGGCTGGGCAGACGGATCGGAAGTCCGCTGGCCCCCAAACAGGTTGCGTCCGCAGCGGCGCAAACCGGCCGCCGTCATGTGCTGTCCGAGACCTTCGCGCTGTCCGGCTGGGATGTGTCCTTTGCGGATCTCAAGTGGATTGCCGAATGGCAGATGGCCAACGGTATCAGCCGTCTCTGCCCCCATCTGGAGAGCTATTCCATCCGGGGCATCCGCAAGCGGGATTATCCCGCGTCGCTGTTCGTACAGGAACCCTGGTGGGAGAAATACGCCGGCTTTACCGACTATGTTTCCGCTCTGGGTGCGGCGCTTTCGGCGGCACCGGAAGCCTGCGATCTGCTGGTGATCCACCCCCTCCACACGGCTCATGTACGCTACAACGGCAGCGCCCAATGCCAGGCGGTGCGGGTATTGGATGATCATTTCGCCGCTCTGTCCCGGCATCTGCAGGAGCTGCATATCCCCTATCATTACGGGGACGAGGTAGTTCTGCAGGACTACGGCAGTGTGGAGGGAGACACTCTGCGGGTGGGCGAAATGCGCTACCGCCGGGTGCTGCTGCCGGACATGGACAATATACTGTCCTCTACCCTATCCCTTCTGGAGAGATTTGCCGCCAGTGGCGGCACAATCTGCCGCGCAGGAAAGCTGCCCCATCTGGTGGACGGCAGACCGGACAACCGCATCGCCGCTTTGCCGGTGACGGAGCTGCCGGAAGCGGATCAAAAATCCTTCCTGGGAGGCTGGGCGGATCACCTGTCCGTCCTGGAGGTCGGAAAGGAATGCCCTGCCATCCTGAGCGCCATCCGTCACGGGGACGATAGCAATCTGTATTTCCTTGTCAATTTGGATCGGGATGCGGCACATTCCGTCATCGTGAGCTGCGCCGATACGGTTGGTTTGAATCAGGTGCTGCTTCCTTCCATGGAAACCGTTCCGGTACGGGCGGAGCAGTGGAACGGAGGCGTACGGTTCCACCGGACCCTTCAGCCCGGAGAATCCATACTTTTGATCTCGGCAGAGCGTCAGGAGCCCTGCAGCGCACAGGAACCGACCGTGGGCGTTTCCCTGCCGGCAGCCATGCGGATCAAGGCGCGGGATCTCAATGCCCTGACGCTGGATCGCTGCCAATACGCCGTCGGAGAAGGGCCCTGGCAGCCGGAAATTCCGCTGATTCGGCTTCAGAAGCAGCTGCTGGATGCCCAAACCGACGACCGTTTGCGGCTGAAATTTCATTTTGATGTGGACATGGATCCGCTTCCGGCATCGCTGAAGCTGGTGTCGGAAAATATCCCGGACTTCTCCCTGACGGTCAATGGGATCCCCGTAACCGTCGGAGACGACTGGTATCTGGATCCGGATTTCCACCGGGTGGAGATCGGCCCCTGTCTGCGGAAAGGACAAAATGAGCTGATCCTGACGGGACGCTTTTTCCAGCGCAGGGAGCTGTACGATTATCTGTACCGGGACAAGGATCTGTCCAGCAACTTCTACGCGGTAGACTTTGAATTTGAATCCGTGACCTATGATGTGGAATTGGAAAGCATCTATTTAATGGGGGATTTCTGCGTGGATACACCGGGCGAATACCGTCCCGGGAACCGCAGAGCCCGGTTCACAGACGGCGCTTTTCGTCTGACAGCGCCCCGCCGGGAACTGAATACCGGTGACATCACCACCCAGGGATATCCCTTTTTTGCCGGAACCATGGATCTGGAGTTCCGGCTCCAAGTGGAAAAGAAACCGGGGGTGCGGTATGTGTTGGCGGAGCCAAAACCGGATTGTCCGGCGGCACAGCTTTTTGTGAACGGTGCGGACGCCGGCATGCTGCTGTGGGAGCCCGTGAGACCGGATATAACGGAGCTGCTGCGGGACGGAGAGAACATCCTTGTGCTGCGGCTGTATTCGGGACTGCGGAATCTGCTGGGGCCCCACCATTATCGTTATGGCGAAAGTTATTATGTGGGCGTGTCCACCTTCGGCGACCTGCCCGGATGGTGTGAGGCCGTGGAGGGTGTATCGGGGAATCTCTGGAACGACGGATACTGTTTCGTGACCTTCGGCCCCGCCGGAAGAGCGCCTGCCGGCCAAGCGCAGCCGTGAGATTATTATCCATACTGAACGGATACCGATCCGCTGGCCGCCTTCTTCCCTTCCGGGAGCAAGGCGGCAGCGCCGGTACTTTTCGTTACGGCAAAATGTTTCGAAACTTTCAGAATAATTCGAAATTCTTATAAGAATCCCATTTTTCCATATTGACTTTAGATATGTGGTATTGTATACTTAAATTGTAAAAATACACGATTATTATGCATATTAATCTTCAGTATTTGGCATTTCGAACAAATACCAAGGGGTCAAATTGGGGATCTCTACAAAAGCTTTCGAAAAAGCAAATATTTCGAAACTTCTTTAAGGAGCGCAGGATTCTGCGCTATCAGAGAAACGGAGGAAAGAACATGAACAGATTCTTGGTTGGGGCAACCAGCGTAGACATCACACCCGAACTGCCGGCAGCACTGGTGGGACAGTATTATCACCGTCTGGCTGTCACCATTCACACCCGGCTGTACGCACAGATTCTGGCTGTGGAAGGGCGAAGCGGCAGCGCGGTATTTGTTGCCTGCGATCTTTTGGCCGTACCGGATGAAATCGTCCCCCAGGTGCGGGAGGCGGTCAAGGCTCTCGCTCCCGATTTTCCGGTGGAAAGTATTCTCATGAGCGCCATCCATACCCATACGGCGCCTTCCCTGACCAGAGATCACGGTTCCAAAACCTGGGGCAGGGATTTCGACTGGACCCCCTCCCGGGAAGATGAGCAAACCCCGGAAGCCTACGCGGAAGGTGTGGTCAAGAATATCGCGGAGGGAATTCTTCGGGCTTGGAACAGCAGACGCCCGGCGGTGTTCGCTACAGGCATGGATCATGTGAGCATCTCCTATAACCGGCGTACCGTGTACACCGATCAGAGCGCAGTGATGTACGGCAGCACCAATCGCCCCGATTTCCTTCGGATGGAAGGCGCCACCGATAACAGCATTCATTTTATGAGCTTTGAGGATGCCTCTGACGGCAGCCTTATTGCGGCGGTCGTGGAGCTTGCCTGCCCGGCTCAGGTTCTGGAGCATCACGACTATGTGGCCGCGGATTATTGGGCAGATGCGCGCCGGCTTCTGGCAGAACGTTGGGGCGATCAGGCAGTTCTGATCGGACTGTGCGGTGCCGCCGGGGATCTGTCCCCCCGGGATCTGGTGCAGATGGCAAGGCCGGAGACAGCTATGCATTCAACCGCAATGTATCAGGAGGAAGGTTCCCTCCGGATCGCCCGCCGCATTCTCGACGCCTTCACCACATTCATGAATCATCGCGAGATTGAAGAGCAGCCGGATGTTGTACATCACTGCCGTGTGGTTCGTCTGCCGCTGTGGCTGGTCACCGAGGAGGAAGCAGCCGAAGCACGGGACGCATATCAGAAGCAGCGTGCGCTGCATGCCCGGATGGCGGACTTTACCGAGCAGGAAGCCTACGCCCTGTCCATCAGTGCCGGCGTTGTTCTCCGCTGGGAACTGCAGCAGAAAACCCGGGATTATCCCGTAGAGATCCACGCGCTGCGCATTGGCTCCGCGTGGATGGCAACCAATCCCTTCGAGCTGTTTGTGGAGTATGCCGACCGGATCCGGAGCCGCATGGGCGGTGGGAATATTTTCATCTCTCAGCTTACCGGCGGCTATCAGGGCTATCTTCCCTCGGCAGTAGCCATCGAACACAAGGGCTACAGCGCTCTGATCTGCAATGGAATGTTCGGCGCGGAGGGCGGCGACCGATTGGTGGAGGAGACCCTCTCTCTGCTGCAAAGCCTGCAGGCGAAAGAGAATTCCGAAACCCGGATCGCGTAATCAGGAAAGGAGCGGATTGCATGAAAGACTTTTGGGTCAGGCTGATAGCCATAGGGGCGGTTCTGGCGCTGACAGCGGCACCGCTGTCGGCCTGCGGCGATGCCGGAGATCCTCCCACAACCGCCTCAACATTCACGGAGCCACCCGCATCGGTTACGAAGCCTTCGGAAACGGAGCCGCCCGAGACGGAGCCGCCGGTTACGGAACCCCCGGAGACGGAGCCGCCGGTAACGGAACCTCCGGTAACCGAGCCTCCGGAGACGGAGCCTCCGGAGACGGAGCCGCCGGTAACGGAACCTCCGGTAACCGAGCCTCCGGAGACGGAGCCTCCGGAGACGGAGCCTCCGGAGACGGAGCCGCCGGTTACGGAACCTCCGGCGCCGGTGAACGATATCGGAAAGCCCATCACGAAGGACGAATTTACCGTCACCGTCACATCGGTTCATCGTTCCGGCAATGAATACATCATAGAGCTGACCCTGTCCTTCGCCGGAACCGGCGAGCATCCCCTGAATGCACGGGAGCGTTTCTTTCTGGTCAACGGCGACCGACGCAGTGTCAGTGTGGAGGATATCCGGGACGCCGACGGTTCCAGCCTGATGGGAACTTCCATCTCCGGTGGTCAGACCTTGGCCATCACCGCTGTCTTTACGGTGACCGGTGACTTTACCCCCAGCGAATTCCGATATGTGTACGACATCAACGGATTCCGCAGGGTGCAGGTAAAGCTGTAACTTTCCAGAAAGGGCGTGCGATATGACAAAAGAAGAAAAAGCAACGGCAAAACTTCCCTTGACCGCCCGATTCGGCAGAAAATTCAAGCGCTATTGGATGTTGTATCTCATTGCGCTGCCTGCACTGATCTCCATGTTCGTGTTCAGCTATCTGCCCATGGGCGGCATCATCCTGGCGTTCAAAGACTATTCTCCCCGACTATCCATGTGGAACAGTGCGTGGATGGAGCCTTTGCTGGCACATTTCAAAACCGCCTTTTCCGGCACGGATTTCTGGCAGGTCACGCTGAATACACTGCGCATCAGCTGCCTGCGGCTTCTGTTCGGTCTGCCGGCGCCCATTCTGCTGGCGCTGTTTCTGAACGAGGTGCGGCACAAAAAATACAAGAAGCTGGTGCAGACCATCGTCTATCTGCCCCACTTCCTGTCCTGGGTGGTGCTGGCCGGCATGATCCGAACTATAATGTCCGGCGACGGCCTGATCAACACCACGCTTCAGGGTCTGGGGCTGAAGGGAATCCCTTTCTTAACCGACGAAAACTGGTTCCTCTTCACACTGGTCTTTACGGATATCTGGAAAGGTGTCGGCTACGGCAGCATCATCTACATGGCGGCCATTTCCGGTATCGATCAACAGCAATATGAGGCCGCCACCATTGATGGTGCCAGCCGCTGGCAGAAAATGCGCTACATCACCCTGCCGGGAATGGCCATGGCGATCACGGTGAACGTGATCTTGTCTCTGTCCGGAATTCTCAACGGCGGCTTCGATCAGATCTTCAACCTGTATTCTCCCGTGGTGTACGGAAAAGCCGACATCATCGACACCTATGTCTACCGCATGGGTATCGTTGCCGGCGACTACGGCGCCGCTACTGCGCTGGGTTTGGTGAAAAGTGTGATAGCGTTCATCCTGATCGTATCCACCAACAAGATCATCAAAAAGCTTGGAGGTGAGCCGATATGGTAAGGAATCGGAAACGTGAAAAAGCGGCAGCGGCCACACTGGGCCGGGAACCCTTCGGTTTCGCGGATGTCATCATTTATCTTGTGCTGGGGCTGCTGGTGGCGACCATGGTGATTCCCTTTATGAATATCGTCGCCATTTCCCTGTCCGGATATGAAGCCGCCGTCAACGACTCCTCCATGCTGCTGCCGAAGGATCTGACATTCTCGGCCTATGAGATCATTTTCAAGCCGGAGATCTACCGGGCACTGGGTGTCACCGCCTTTGTAACCGTCGCCAACACACTGCTGCACATTATCCTGTGCATGATGCTGGCGTATCCTCTGACAAAGAAGGATCTTCCGGGCAGAAAATTCCTGATGTATTTCGTACTGTTTCCCATGCTTTTCAGCGGCGGAACCATCCCATTCTACATCCTGATCCGGGAACTGCATCTGAGTGACAATATTCTGGTGTACATTCTTCCCGGCGTGGTCAGCGCCTACACGGTGATCCTGATGCGCAACTTCATCTTCCAGATTCCGGACGGTCTGGAGGAGGCAGCGCTGCTGGACGGCGCCAACTATTTTCAGATTCTGGTGCGCATCGTGTTCCCCCTGTCCAAACCCATCATCGCCACCATGGCACTGTTCAACGCGGTGGGCGTCTGGAACAACTGGTTTACGGGCGTACTGTTCGTAAAGGACAAGAATCTGCTTTTGATCCAGAACGTCCTGCGGGAAATGCTGATCGAGGGCAACATGGGCGCCTTCGGACAGCTTACCCAACAGCAATCCTATGATACCTCCGTCCAGATGGCCGCGATCGTCGTGTCGATCCTGCCCATTGTCATGGTTTACCCCTTTATCCAGCGATACTTTGCCAAAGGTATGTATATTGGTTCGGTCAAGGGCTGACCCCCGCCGGACGGAATATAGCAGCAGACGATCCATACGAACAGAAAGGAAGATTGAAATATGAAACGAGTGACAGCATTGCTTCTCAGTCTGGCCCTCATCCTTGCGCTGTGCCCCGCAATCATTCCCTCCGCAAAGGCCGGAGGCAGTGCCAAGATCGACCTGACACCCTACGTTGCCGGTATGACCAACGCCAGCAACTTCGACCAGCCGGTAGTCACCTCCTCCGCTTCCTATGAATACTGGGGCTTCGGTGTGGCGGCGCTGATCGACGGCGTGGTTACCGCGAACCCCTCCGATCCCCGTTATCTGGGCGTGACCATGCCCGACGGCTTCTCTCCCATTGACCAGACCGCGGCATTTACACCTACGTGGATTCAGCTGGATCTGCAGAAGCTATACACCGTGGATCGGCTGGACTTCTACGCCTACTCCGCTTCCGGTCAGGGTCTGCCCAAGGACTTCACCATTCAGGTTTCCGCCGACGGCGAGGCCTGGACGACGGTCTGTGCCAAGACGGATATGCCCCTGACGGATGTTCCCGACAGCATTTTCTACAGCTTCTCCTTCAATGCCGCGGATGCCCGGTATGTGAAGATGGACGTTACCGCCATCCACGGTGCCTGCGATCAGGGCTTCAACCTGTGCCTGCGGGAGATCGAGATCTACGGCACCGAAAAAAACGTCGACGAGCCCGGTGATGTGGTACCTTCCGGCGACCGGCTTGGAATTGATCCCGGCAATGTGACCGTTTCCGACGAATACGGCAGCAGCATGGTCAAAGAAAACCTCTTTGACGGGGATCTGGATACGCTTTACGCCGCCATTGATCCGTCCGAATGCCCCGGCAAGCGCATGGACGAGTGGTTCCAGTTGGATCTGCAGCAGCCGTATACCGTCACCCGGATCCGTCTGGCCAACCGCAGCAATGCCAATCCTCTGGGCGGTATGCCCACTGAATTTGACATTCTGGTGTCGGATGACGGCGAAACCTGGGCAAAGGTGAAATCCGTCAGCGGCATCACCGCAAGCGATATCAAGGACGAATGCTGGCTCACTGTAGATGTGGATCCCGTTCAGGCCCGCTATGTCCGCATTCGCGTCTATGATATCGGTGGTATCGGCGAGGCAGCCTTCGGCTACGCCGTGACCCTTCGGGAATTTGAAGTCCATACCGCCGACGGTAAGATTGATTTAACCTCCTACGCGCCGGATCTGGATAGCTGGAGCGGCCATCCCGGCTCCGGCAGTCAGTGGACCTACTACGCCTCCAATTATCCCCAGACCGTTGCCACCGCCTCCAGGTCCTACGAGCTGTGGGGCTGGGGCATCGCGGGCCTGATCGACGGCGTCATCGCCACGGACGGCATTTTCGCCTGCGCCCCCAATTCCGATGCCGAGATTCCCGTCAGCGGTATGAAAGACGTAATCACCGTGGATCTGAAGGCAGCGTATTTCCTGAATGGTATGCGCTTTGCGTCCATTGCGGAGAATTCCGCAGCCGGACTGCCGTCCAGCTTTAGACTGGAGGTTTCACTGGACGGTGCCATCTGGACCACGGTTCTGAACCGAAACGGTCTGACAACGGACGACGCCGACCGTGATGGCCGATTCTATACCTTTGTTTTCCCGGACACCGATGCCATCCGTTTTGTCCGGCTGACCGTCACCCGTGTGGGCGGCGAAGCCAGCGGAGAGCTGGGCTACTGCACCGCTCTGAGTGAACTGGAACTGTATGGCACTTTGGATCCCGAAACCGTTATCAAGCCCGACGGCTACGGAAAGATTGATCTTTCCAGGGCGCTGCTCCGGGCAACCAATTCCTACAACCTCTGGGGTCACGGCAACGGCAGCCTGTATAATGGGGATCAGACCCCCAATATGTTCATTGCGGTATCCCAGGAAGACGCGGATTACTATGTCCGTTTTAAAAACGAAAAAGAATTTGAAAACGCCTGCGAAGAGTTCCTGAAAATCCGTCTGGATGGCATTTACGAAATCGATCTGATGCGGTTCCAGAGCCAGTGGGCCGGTTCGGGGCAGGGCGTTCCCAACAAGTATGTCCTGGAGGTTTCTCTGGACGGCAAAAACTGGACACCTGCGCTGTCGGTGGATGGGCAGGCGGTATCCGATACCGACTGGTACAGCGCAGAATTCCCCACCGTTCAGGCTCGCTATCTGCGGCTGAACTTCTATAACGTAGTGGAAGCCGGCGACCTGGGCTACGTTCCCCACCTGAAGGAGCTGGAATTCTACGGTGTTCTGATTGAGAAGGACGAGATTGATCTGGATGTTCCCGCGCCTATTCCGCCCGAATTGGATCCGATCCCCGCTACCGGCGCTGCCGCTGACCTTCTGATCTTCTTTATGCTGACGATTGCTTCCGCCGCGCTGCTGCTCGTTCTGATTCCTGACCGACGCAGAAAAAACCGCTGACCATTTAGCAGGCAGCGGGGTATATTCCCCGCTGCCTGGACACAGAAAATAGTCTAATGGTGTGATGTCAATAGAGAAATAGATAGAAAATTCAAAAGGAAGTATCCGAAGCCGGCCAGTTCTGGCAAAAAAGGGTACACCAACCAAAGCCCTGCCTGTAGAGATTTCGACAAGGCCTGATGTCACCGGGAGAAGCTGCTGCAATCAGCTCTCCGGTACGATATACAGGCGGTTATCCTTCAACAGTCGAAAGACAACACGAACCAGTTTTCTGGCAGTTAGAGCGAGTGCGCGTTTATGCTGGAACTTATTGACCTCATGGAACTTGAGGTCATAGTAGCGCCGGAACTCGGAGTCGCATCTTCTCACGGAGTTGGCGGCTTCCAGCAGGTAGTAGCGAAGGTAACGGTTGCCGGACTTAATCATTCTGGTATTCTGTGCTTCGAAGTCACCAGACTGGTGCTGTGTCCAGACAAGGCCGGCGTACTTGGCAACAGAAGCCTGAGATTCAAAGCGGTGAATATCGCCAATCTCGGCAATGATATTGTATCACAGGCATCCCAAAGCCTGCTGATATCTGAAATATTTACTTGAAACTTATTATATGAGGAGGAAACAAGATGAAAAAACTGCTGTCCATCTTCCTGTGCGTCTGTATGCTGTTCACTCTGGCGGCCTGTCAGTCCGGCGGCAGCGAGACACAGGATCCCACGCAGACCAATCCCTCCACCGAGCCAACGACTACGGAAACGGAGCCCATGCAAACGGAGCCCACAAAAACCGAGCCCCCTGCGACCGAGCCTCCCGAAACGGAACCCCCTGAGACGGAACCACCTGAGACGGAACCACCGGTCACCGAGCCCCCCGAAACCGAGCCTCCCGCCACGGAGCCCGAGCATCCCTACACAAACTTGGTCGCTCACTTTGCCGACGGTGTCGACACCACCGACAAGCATAAAACCTGGGGCTGGGATCCGGAGAACAAGTACATTACCGCCTCCAAGTCCCTGGAATGTACCTGGGGCACCGGCGGCTACGGAAAGGTGTTTCTGGTGGACGGTGTCAAATCCTCCGACCAGACCATGTTCGAGGAAGGCGCGTGGATCTCCTGTACCATCAATCCCGGATGGGGTGATTACTCCGGCACCCTGGATGACAGCACGGTCACCTGGAAGAAGGCCGATCTGGATGAATGGCTGATTTTCGACCTGCAGACGATGTGCCGGGTAGACAAGGTGAATTTCAGCACCCTTTACACGCTGGGCGCCAACGGTATGCCTGCCGATTTCACCATTCAGGTCTCAAATGACAAGACCAACTGGACAACGGTGGTAGACATCACCGGATATGAACAGGATATCACCTCCAAGGATCAGGTCTTTCCCTTCAAAGAAGTGGAATGCCGCTATGTGAAGCTGCACTTTACCAAAGCATCCGAGAAGATTGATGACAATCTGGCCTACTGCGCAGCTCTGTCGGAGGTGGAAATCTGGGGCAGAGTGAAATAAGAAAGGAAGGCTGCGCTTATGAAAAAACGGAAACGGACAGCGGCCGCGCTGCTGTTGGCAGCACTGACGGTGGCTTTCACCGGCTGCACCGGCGGCGGAGATCTTTCAATCGATATTGACCGGACCATCAGCGACCAAAAGCTGGATTACACCCTGTTTGCCAACGAAATGGCCGTTCGGGACAAGCCAAACCGGGTAGTAGACAAATGGGAAGAAATGTTCAACGTGGACTTCCACTTTGAGGGCAGCGGTGCCGACTGGATGGAAACCCTGAGCTTGCGCATCAATGCCGATGATATGCCGGATATGTTCTTCTTCGTCCCCAATGACACCAACTATATGTCAGCTTACAGTAATTTTGTGGACAAGCAGCTCATCATCCCCATATCGGATCTGGCGACTCCGGAGGACACACCCAATCTTTACACGCTGATCAACTCGAAGGAATTCGAGGATCTGAAAATCAACGGGAAGATGTACTTCGTGCCGTCCTTCACCAGCGATTTCAACAACTGCATCTATGTCCGCCAGGACTGGCTGGACAACCTGAATATGAAGGCACCGGAGACCATCGGGGAATTCGAAGCCATGCTGAAGGCCTTCACCGAGGACGATCCCGACGGTAACGGCCGCAACGACACCTACGGAATGTCGGCTTCCAAAGTCTTTGAGTGGCTGTCCTATTTCCGGATTTCCTTTGGCTGCCAGCCCGGCTGGTCCAAGGACGAAAACGGCCAATGGCAGCTCGACGCCTTCACCGACAACTACCGGGATTTCCTGATTTGGCTCCGGGGCCTGTACGAGAAGGGCTACATCAAAAACGAATTCTACCTCTATGACGAAACCGACGCGCTGAACGACTTCTATAACGGGAAGTGCGGTGTCATGCTCTACAACGGTGCCCGTGCCACCGGCGGCGTTGCCTACAATATGCGCCGGCTGAACAAGGATGCCGTCCTCAGCATCCTGCCCATGCCCGACGGCGTGGCACAAGGCGGATATACCACCAACGGCAACTGGTGGGGCTGCTGGAGCATCGCTTACAGCGCCAAGGAGCCCATGCGTCTGGCAAAGTTTCTGGATTATATGCTCAGCGAAGAGGGCATGAAGGAGCGGCTGTACGGTCTCGAGGGCATCCACTACACCGAGGACGCAAATGGCAGCATTGTCCTCAATTTTGAGGAACGTCTGAAGGAAGGCAGCTTCTTTGGCGCCACGGATGACGGAATGCCCCGGGACTACTTCGCCATCGGCAGCTATTTCGGGGCGCCTTATCGGATGGAAAATGGCACTCCCGTCAACGATACCGACAGTTGTATCTACAGCGAGCCGGAGCTGGCGGAGCTGTCCATCCGGTACGCCAACGAAAATCTGATCCGCTTCTTTCCCCGGGACACCATGATGCTGGGGGTGGAGTACGCGAAAACCTACTCTAAGGTGGCGGATCGGATCTATACCTACTCCATACGGATCGTATCCGGCACCGTAGGCGTGGACGAAGGACTGAAGAGCATGAAGGCCGCCGCGGATTCGGACGGCTACGCGAAGCTGCAGCAAATCATCCGGGACACATATCCTGACTGAGGAGGGACGGTATGGATAGTTCACAGCGCCCCAATCTGAACGGAATGGGATATGTGTATTACTACAGCAAGGACGAACTGAGCCCACGGCGGGTAGCGGCTATGCTGCGGCGGCTGAACGTGAAAAGCGTCCGGGTCTGGAGCCATATCCGCTGGCTTCTGACGGATCCGGTAACGGTGAACCGTCCCTTGGCAGAGGCATATCACGAAATGTACGCCCTTCTGAAGGCTGCGGGAGTCACCCAGATCGTCGGAATGAGCCACTACTGGTTTTTCCCCGAGGGGATGCATATGCCCGCAGGAGAATGCTCCTGCGTTCCCCTGCGGGACACGGCGCCGGGCTCCGACTATCAGCGCTTTCTGGAGCTGTATGAGGCCTCCTGGCGGACACTGGCGGCGGAATTCCCGGAGGTAACGGATTGGGAAACCGGGAATGAGTTCAACCACAAGGTGTTTCTGAGTCCTGCCGAGCCCGTGGATGAGACCGGACGGGACTGGTTCACCATAGAGGAGCGGGCAGATATCTGTACGGACATGATGTTCCGTGCCGCCAGAGGTATCCGCAGCGTCCGGCCTGATGCCGGCATCATCATGCCCGGCATGGCACCGGTGGGAGAACGGGGCGAGGGTGTCTACGCCACCAGCATTGCCGCGGAGTACGACGGAATGATCCGGACGCTGAGGCGCATCTATGAAAACATTCACAGCAGTGCCTTTGGATCCGCAAATCCCAGGGATTTCTTCGATCAGCTCGCGTGGCATCCCTATTATGCCGAGCAGGAGGCAGACGGAAGCTGGCGCTGGCGTGTACCCGATGAAAAGTGGGTCGCCGTCAACAAAGCCGTCTACAATGTAGCGGTGGAAGCCGGTGATGCCGGTGTTGGCTGCTGTCTGACGGAGTGGGGCTTCAACGACTGGGGCACCGAAGAAGCGGATGAAGCACTGGTGACCCACGTCCGGGAAGGCCTGCGCCTGATCCGCGAGCGGATGCCCTTCGTATCCACGGTCCATGCCTACCGCTTTTATGACAGCATGGGCTATGTTTCGGAAGAAAAAGACAATTATGCGTTCTTTACCATGAAAAACGGCTTGCTTACCGCCAAAAAGCGCGCCCTCGCCCTGCAGGAAGCCTATGGCGGCAGCGGCCCGCTTACGGAAACTGATAATACTGAGAAGGAGACAGGAGTATGAGTACGTTCAAATATCGGCGTGTCCTTGCCCTCGTCATGGCCATCTGCCTGCTGGCCGCTGTCATAGCCGGCTGCGGACAGGAAAACACTCCCACGGAGCCGGACGGCACCAAGCCCAGTGAAACCCAGACTGCCACCGAAAAGCCGACCGTTCCTCCCGAGACGGAACCCCCCACTACGGAACCGCCGGAGACGGAACCCCCCGCTACCGAGCCTCCCGCTACCGAACCTCCGGCCACGGAACCTCCGGCCACGGAACCTCCGGCTACGAAGCCTCCCGCTACCGAACCTCCGGCTACGGAGCCTTCCGACAATGTGCTGGATATTGTCATGCCCACCCCCGGCGCCGACGGAACCTTCCAGGCGGACACGGAATTTATTTTCGGCGTGGGCTATGTGGAAGATCAGATGAACAACCGTGTTCAGGTGGATCAGGCCGTGTATCTGATCCGAGCCATGGGCATCCGCAGCGTTCGGATCTGGACCGGCTGTATGAGTGACAGCAGGACCCTGATTCCATGGCGCGTGGAGCGACTCCACGACCTGATCGGGAAACTCCAGGATGCCGACATTCAGGTTATCTTCAACGTCTGCGGCTTTGAAAGCCCCCAGATGGGCGGTCTGACCACGTGGATCCCCGCCCGGGATCTGACCGACGGATCCGATTACCTGACAGCAGTGAGTAACTTCGAGACCATGTTCTTCACCCTCGCCGCGGAATTCCCGGAGGTTCGCTATTGGGAAGTCGGCAACGAATGGAACCACAATCCCTTCATGCACCCCATTGGCTGGAAAGAAGATGGCACTGGCACTCCATCCTTCACCATGAAGGAGAAAGCTTACATTTCCGCCGACCTGATGCGCGCAGCTACCAAGGGTATCCGGGATGCCGGAAACACCGGTCTGATTATTTCCCCTGCCATGGCACCGGCAGACGGTATGGATGGCGTGGCAATGTCCGACTGGCTGGATTATGTGTATGAGGCCATCGAATCCGGCGCCTGCGGCACCACCAATCCCCGGGATTTCTTCGAGGCACTGTCCTGGCACCCCTATTTTGTTGCGGAACCGGATCAGGAATGGGTGGAGAACAACAATCGCCTGTATCGGATTGCGGTGGATCACGGCGATGCCGGTATCAAGGTGTTCCTCACTGAGTACGGCTTCCCCGATAACGGAAACAGCCGAGCCGACGCCGTTCAGGCCGAATGGATGGTCAAGGCATACACACTGGTCAGAAGGTATATGCCCTATGTGGAGTCCCTGCATTACTACCGTCTGTTCACCGATACCTCCCGGGGCGCCGATACCTACGGCCTGATCAACCAGCCCGAGGACGGCTTCGGCCCCAAGGCAAAGGGGCTTGCCTATCAGAAGATGGCAGGCGGTCAGGGTGACCTGTACCGGTTCTATATGCCGCTGTACGAAGAGGATTAAGGAGGGATTGTCATGCGGAAAAGTATCCGGCGTTTCTTCTGCGGGATATGCGCCGCAGCCATCTTCCTGCTGTGCGGCTGCAGCAACACCCCGGCAGCCACTGATCCTACGGGCACCGAAGGCGGGACTGAGGCACCCGGGAACGAGGTTTCCTTCCTGTATGGCGTCAACTATGTAGATACCCGGATGAGTGACCGGATCTCCGTCAGTCAGGCTGCCACTCTGATGGCGGCGCTGGGCGCCAAAAGCGTCAGACTGAACCCCGGCGTCATGGAGACCGGTACGATCTTCTTTGAAAGCGCACGGACACGTCTGCATTCCATGCTGTCCGCCCTGACCCTGTCCGGTATCGACCAGATCATCGTGGAGATCCCAGACATCCCGCTGGACGGCACCATCGGGCATATCGCCCCGTGGCCGGATCTGGAGGATAAGGAGTATCTGAATTTTCTTCAGGAGACCGAGGACATGGCAGCCATGCTTGCCAAGGAATTCCCGGAAGTGCAATACTGGCAGATCGGCAACCTGTTTAATGTGGATCTGTTCCTGCATCCGTTGGGCTGGAAGGTGGAGAACTCCCCCGTGGATCCTTTCACAGTAGCAGAGAAGGCACAGATCACGGTGGATCTCATGTACCATGCCATGAAAGGCATCCGCTCCGCCAGTGAGGACGCCGTGGTCATCATGCCCGCCATGGCCACTCCCAACGGAGAAGATATGGAAGCGTATCTCTCGGAGATCTACCGGCTGATTCTGTCCGGGAATCGGGGTTCTGATCAGATTTCCGATTTCATGGATGCCCTGGCGTGGCATCCCGATACCTCCGTGAAACCGGATCAGAGCTGGGTTGAGGCCAACCAGACGCTGTACGCCGTTGCTCAGCGGAACAACGACGGTAATCGCCCCGTATTCCTGACGGAGATGGGCTTTGACAGTCAGGACGAGACCCAGCAGACACAGCACGCTCAGTGGTTGACAGAAGCCTATCGTCTGGCGGAAGAGCAGATGCCGTTTGTGGAAGCCATGCACTACTACCGCCTGTTCAACGATGGAACGGAAGGATACGGTCTCTTCAATGAGCCCCGGGAGGGCTTTGCGCCAACCGAAAAGGGAATCCGCTTCCAGGAAGCGGCCGGCGGTAGCGGAGATCTGGAGCGGTACGTCATCAAGGAGGATCAGTATTCCTCCGGCGACAATGTGGCACTCAGCGTTCCCACCAGAGCATCGTCTTCCTGTGAACATCCCGGTTGGGGCTGGAGTCTCTCCGGCATCAACAACGGCACCACGGAATACGGCGGCTGGAGCTGCTACTATGAACTGGGTGAGGCGGACTGGATCACCTCCCCCACCGGCGGCGGTTCCAACGATTACAACAGGCCCGAGTGGGTGGAATTCCAGCTTCCCTACGCGTGGGAGATCAATAAGGTGATCCTCTGGCCGCGAAATGAAGTGGACGAGAATTTCCATCAGATTATGGCGCTGCCCCGTTGGACGGTTGTGGAAGTCTCCGACGACGGCGTGGAGTGGACGCAGGTAGGCGAACTGAGGATCACCGATCCCGTTACCTATGACGAGGGCGTTTCCTATGCGGATCGCAGCGAGAATCCGCCGCTGGAAATCACCTTCGACGCGGTAAAAACCCGGTATGTCCGTGTGACCTTCAAGCAGCTCTGCACCAACTGGCAGCATCAGGAAGGTCTGTACTTC
>JAQXIT010000049.1 GCA_029007925.1 Bacillota bacterium
GCCATCGAAACCTACCGCGCCGAGACCGGCTGCATCGATCAGGATCTGCCCGCCTTCGTGGTGGCCAGAGACGGCGCCCCCGTGGCGAAGATCGCCAACGGCGACAGCGTCATCCTCTTCAACTTCCGGGGCGACCGGGCGCAGGAGATCTCCCTGGCCTTCGACCGGAAGGATTTCGACAAATTCGACCGGGGCGACTACACCGGCGTCAAGTTCGCCGGTATGCTCCAGTACGACGGCGACCTGAACATCCCCGAGCATTATCTGGTGCAGCCCCCCGTCATCACCAACACCCTGACGGAAGTGCTGTGCGCCGCCGGCATTCCGGAATACGCCCTGTCCGAGACCCAGAAGTACGGTCACGTCACCTACTTCTGGAACGGCAACCGCTCCGGCAAGGTCTGCGAGGCGCTGGAAACCTACGAGGAGATTCCCTCCGACGTGATTCCCTTCGAGCAGGCCCCTGCCATGAAGTCCAAAGAGATCACCGAGCATATGGTGGCCGCCATGGCCAGCGGGAAATACGGATTCCTGCGCTGCAACTACCCCAACGGCGACATGGTGGGTCACACCGGCGTCATGGACGCCGTGGTGTACGCCATGGAGTGCGTGGACAAGGGTCTCGCCGCCATTCTGGAGGCCGCCGACAAGTACGGCTACACCGTGCTGATTACCGCCGACCACGGCAACGCCGACCAGATGACCGAAACCAAGAAGGGCAAGACCTCCGTCCGCACCGCCCACTCCCTGAATCCCGTCCCCTTCATCATCTACGACACCGACCGGCAGTGGGTCATCCGGGAAGGCCGCTTCGGCCTTGCCAACGTGGCGCCCACCGTGGTGAAGATGCTGGGACTCACCGCCCCGTCCTGCTGGGAAGAGAGCATGGTCTGATCGCCCATCTTTGACTAACATTACAGGAGGTACCGATCCATGATCCGTCACAAGAATGAAAATGGTTTTATCAACGTCAGCACCAGCGTATTCACCGATATCGCCGGCACCGCCGCCACCAACTGCTTCGGCGTGAAGGGCATGGCCGCCCGGTCGCTCACCGACGGCGTCTATCACCTGCTGCGGAAGGAATCCCTGGCCAAGGGCGTCCGCGTCACCTTCCACGAGGACGGCACCGTATCCATCGACCTGCACATCATGGTGGACAACGGCGTGAATCTCACCGCCGTCGGCTCCTCCATCATCTCGGAGGTGCGCTATGTGGTCACCAAATGCACCGGCACCCAGGTTCGTGCCGTCAATGTCTATATCGATTCCATGATGATCGGTTAAGGATTCGGAGGTAACAGAAATTGAGACAAACCGTCAACGGAGCCGACCTGCGCAGACTCATCGTCAGCGCGGCCGCCGCCATAGAGATCCATAAGCAGGCTCTCAACGAGCTGAACGTGTTCCCGGTGCCGGACGGCGATACCGGCACCAATATGTCCATGACCATCAACGCCGCCGCGGCGGATCTGCGCAAGGCCGAGGATCCCTCTCTGGAGAAGGCTGCCGCCATCGCCGCCTCCGCCATGCTCCGTGGCGCCCGGGGCAACTCCGGCGTCATTCTGTCCCTGCTGTTCCGGGGCATTTCCCGGAAGCTGAAGGGCAGCGAGAACTGCGACGGCGTCCTCTGGGCCGCCGCGCTGCAGGAGGGCGTGGACGCCGCCTACAAGGCCGTCATGAAGCCCGCCGAGGGCACCATCCTCACCGTGGCCCGTCTGGCGGCGGCCAAGGCCAACCAGGCCGCTCAGGAAAACAACTACTTCGAGTTCGTCCAGGAGGCGGCCATCGCCGAGGCCAAGACCGCTCTGGCCAACACCGTCAACCAGAACCCGGTGCTGAAGAAGGCCGGCGTGGTGGATGCCGGCGGCAAGGGCTGGGTCATCGCGCTGGAGGCCATGCTGTCCGCCCTGCGGGGAGAGGACGTAGTGGTTCCCGAGGCGTCGGAAGCGGCTCCGGCCAAAGAATCCGCCGATTTCTCCGACTTCAGCACCGAGGATATCACCTTCACCTACTGCACCGAGTTCATCATCTCCCGGGAGAACGACAAGGATCCCGAGGCGCTGCGTGCCTTCCTGTCCCAGTTGGGCGACAGCCTGGTGCTGGTGGATGACGACGAGATCATCAAGGTTCACGTCCACACCAACGACCCCGGCACCGCCCTCCACGAGGCCGTGAGCTACGGCTCCTTCGTCACCGTGAAGATTGAGAATATGCGCCTGCAGCACACCGAAAAGGTGCTCAGTGAGCAGGAGCTGGCGCCGAAAATCGCCGAGCCGGAGAAGCCCTTCGGCGTGGTGGCGGTCTGCGTGGGCGCCGGCATCGGCGACGTGTTCCGCAATCTGGGTGTGGACGGCCTGATTTCCGGCGGCCAGACCATGAACCCCAGCACCCAGGACATTCTGGAGGTGGTCAACACCGTCCCCGCCGAGACCGTGTACGTCCTACCCAACAACAAGAACATCATCATGGCGGCTCAGCAGGTCAACGCCCTGACCCCCAAGAACGTGGTGGTCATCCCCAGCAAGACCGTGCCCCAGGGCATCACCGCCATGCTCAGCTACAATCCCGACGGCACCGACGAGGAGAACACCGAAGCCATGACCGAGGCGCTGTCCACCGTGGACACCATGCAGCTCACCTACGCCGCCCGGAACTCCGATTTCGACGGCTTCCAGATCCACGAGGGCGATTATCTGGCCATGTACG
>JAQXIT010000050.1 GCA_029007925.1 Bacillota bacterium
CCCCGAACCGCCGTTTTGGCGTCCAGGATCAGGATTAACATTCCGACGAAGGCCATCAGGCTCGTCCGCAGCCGCCGTGACATTGCGCATCACCTCGGAAGAATCTATGCGCGTCCAGGCAAAAACATCCCTGCCTTTACATATGCTTTTCCAAAGGAGGCGGGGCGATGGAACGATATCTGTTGGAGCGCATCACCGACGCGGCGGATCTACCCGACGAACCGGCACCGGGACTGCCGCTGGTGGAGATTGCGGGGGATCGGCGGGTGCTTGTGGAGCATCACTGCGGGGTGACGGAGTACGGGCGGCAAAGGATCAGCATCAAGGTGAAATACGGCTGCGTGACAGTGACCGGACAGCGTCTGGAATTGACGAGAATGACCCGGGAACAGCTCATCATCACCGGCTGTATCGACTGCGTATCACTGGAAAGGAGACGGCGGCAATGAATCTTTGGAGATCCCTCGGCGGCATGGCGGAGGTTTCCCTCACCAGCGCGGATCCCGCCGCGGCGCTGTCCGCCATCAACGCGGCCGGCATCCCGGTGTTCGGGGCGGATCGGAGCGACGAGGATATTGTCTCCCGGTTCTGGATCCGGCGGCAGGATTACCGGCGGCTGTACCGGCTTTGCGACGCCCGGGGCTATGAATTGAAGCTGATAAAGCGCAGAGGTATCTACTGGACGGGAAAGCGGCTGCTGCGCCGGCCGGTGCTTCTTGCGGGAGCGCTGATTTTCCTGCTGGCGGCGGTGTATCTTCCCGGCAGAGTGTTCTTTTTCCGGGTGGAGGGGAATGTGACCGTCCCAGCCCGGCTGATTCTGGAAAAATGCGGACAATGCGGCATCTCCTTCGGCGCCAGCCGCCGGGAAGTGCGCAGCGAGAGGATGAAAAACGCCCTTCTGGAAGCCATCCCGGAGCTGCAATGGGCCGGAATCAACACCTTCGGCTGCACCGCCACCATTTCTGTCCGGGAACGAACCGATACCCAGCCTCCGGCGCAGGCCAGAGGTGTCAGCAGCATCGTGGCCGCCCGTGACGGCGTCATCACCCAATGTACCGTCACCCGGGGAAACGCCCTTTGCCGGGTGGGACAGGCGGTGAAGGCCGGGGATATGCTGGTGTCCGGCTACACCGACTGCGGAATTTCCATCGTGGCCACCCGGGCGGAAGGGGAAATCTATGCCCGCACGGAGCGGACACTGCGGGTGGTGACGCCGTCGGTATGGCACCAAAAGGGAGAAATCACCGGTCAGGAGAAAAAATATGCCCTGATCCTCGGAAAAAAACGGATAAATTTCTATCAAGGTAGTGGAATTTCCGATACCGGATGTGATAAAATGTATACGGAAACCTATCTGACGCTTCCGGGGGGCTTTGTTCTTCCGGTGGCGCTGGTCACGGAAACGTGGGTATCCCGTTCCGAAGCCGAAGCCGGGATTCCGGAGCGGCCGGAAGCGCTTTCGGAATTCGCCCGGGCGTATCTGTCCGGCCATATGATCGCGGGGCAGATCCTCCGGCAGGAGGAAGCCACCGCGGCGGAGGACGGGTTATACTGCCAGTACGGAAAATACGCCTGCATCGAGATGATCGGGCAGACGCGCAGCGAGGAGATTATCAAGCCATATGAATAATACCATCGAACGGATCGTAAACGCGGAGCGGGTGGAGGATCTGATCGCCGTATTCGGTTCCTTTGACGAAAACATCAAGCGGATCGAGGAAGCGCTGGGGGTCGTCATCGTCAACCGCGGCACCGAATTGAAGGTCAGCGGCGATGCCGAATCTGCCGATAAGGCGGCGCGCACGCTGGAGGGGCTGCTTTCCCTGGCGGCCAAGGGAGAAACCATCGACGAGCAGCGGGTTCGCTATCTCATCACGCTGGTGCAGGAGGGCAACGACGCGCTGGTGTCGAAAATGGCCAAGGACGTGGTCTGCATCACCGCCAAGGGCAAGCCCATCAAAGCCAAGACCGTGGGACAGCAGGACTATATGAAGGCCATCCAGACCAATACCATCACCATCGGCGTGGGCCCCGCCGGCACCGGCAAAACCTATCTTGCGGTTGCCGCCGCCGTGGCCGCCTTCCGGGAGCGGACGGTGAACCGGATCATTCTCACCCGTCCCGCCGTGGAGGCAGGGGAACGGCTGGGCTTCCTGCCGGGAGATCTGCAGAATAAGGTGGATCCCTACCTTCGCCCCCTGTATGACGCCCTGTACGATATGCTGGGAGCGGAAACCTTCCAGAAGTATCAGGAGCGGGGCTCCATTGAAGTGGCGCCGCTGGCTTATATGAGAGGCCGGACGCTGGACGACAGCTTCATCATTCTGGACGAAGCCCAGAATACCACCCGGGAGCAGATGAAGATGTTTCTGACCCGTCTGGGCTTCGGCTCCAAGATCGTCATAACCGGCGACGTGACCCAGATCGACCTGCCCGACGACAAGGTATCGGGCCTGAAAGACGCCATCCGGGTGCTGGAGGGTGTCCGGGATATCGCTATCTGCCGCCTGACCTCCGCCGATGTGGTGCGCCACGCGCTGGTGCAGCAGATCATCAGCGCCTATGAAAAGGCGGAGAAAAAGAGAGAGAATCCAAAGCCGGAGCCGGATCACCGGCGCCGTTATGTAAGGAAGAACGGAAATGAATCATAAAATCAATATTACCTACGATATCTTCACCGTAAAGCAGCCTCTGGTGTCCTCCGTCATCCGCAAGTGCGTGGAGGCGGTGCTGGATGCCGAGGGCGTCAAAACCGGCTGTGAGATCAACGTCCTGATTACCAACGACAAAGGCATCCACGCCATCAACAAGGCCAGCCGCAATATCGACCGTCCCACCGACGTGCTGAGCTTCCCCATGTTCCAGCTGGAACCGGGGAATCCTCCCCAGGACTGGACGGACTACCTGGATCCCGAGACGGGACTGTGCCCCCTGGGTGATATGTGCCTGTCACTGGAGCGCGCGGCGGCGCAGGCCAGGGAATACGGCCATTCCCCCCGCCGGGAGGTGGGATACCTCACCATCCACTCCATGCTGCACCTTCTGGGCTATGACCATCTGGACGAGGGCCCGGAAAAAGCCCGGATGCGCGCCCGGGAGGAGGCCATCGCCGCCTCCGTGGGGCTGAAGCGATGAAAATCCGGAGAGCCCTGCCGGAGGACGCGGAACTTATCGCCCGAACCCGGAAAGCCTGCTGGGAAACCACCTATCGGGGCATTTACCCCGATGAAATGATTGACAATTACGATTTGGAGTTCCACGCCCGGCGGGATCGCCGGACGCTGCTGAATCCGCAGGTGCGTTTTTTCCTGGTGTTTGACGGGGCCGACTGCGTGGGATACTATTCCTACGGGCGATGCACCTTCGGTACATACAAGGATTTCACCGTCTGTCTGAATTCCGTCTATCTGCTGCCGCCGTATCGGGGGCAGGGTATCGGTGCGGCCGTGATCCGGGAGGTGCAGGAATACTGCAAAACACTGGGCGTTTCCCGGTTTTTCTGTGCCTGCCAGCCGGACAACCATCCGGCAATGGCCTTCTATGCCGCCATGGGCGGGAAGCTGGACGCCCTGTCCGACGGCCATTTGAATCCCGCCGAAAACACCGCATATTTTGAATTTACTGCAGGAGAAACACAATGAACACCAAAACCGCCATGATTACCATTGCCGGACGGCCCAATGTGGGCAAGTCCACTCTGACCAACTATCTCGTGGGGGAGAAGATCGCCATCGTATCCAATAAGCCCCAGACCACCCGGAACCGGATCTGCGGCATCCTCACCCGGGGCGACACCCAGTTCGTATTCGTGGATACACCGGGCTATCACAAGGCTCGCACCAAGCTGGGCGACTACATGGTCAATGTGACCCGGGAATCCATCTCGGACGTGGATCTGACCATCCTCGTCGTGGAGCCCATTGCCTCGGTGGGCCCCCAGGAGGAGGGACTGCTGGAGCAGATCCGGGGAAGCCATTGCCCCGCGATTCTCGCCATCAACAAAATTGACACCGTGGAGAAGGATACGCTGCTGGAGGTCATGGCGCTTTACGCCAACCGGGCGGAGTTTGCGGCCATCATTCCCATCTCCGCCAAAACCGGCGACGGGGTGGAGGCACTGCTGGAGGAATGCGAAAAATACGCCGTGGAAAGCCCCTTCCTGTTCCCGGAGGACGTCACCACCGATCAGCCCGAGCGGCAGGTCATGGCGGAGATCATCCGGGAAAAGCTGCTGTGGTGTCTGGATCGGGAGATTCCCCACGGTACTGCCGTGGAGATTACCAAATTCTCCGAGCGGGACAGCGGCATCATCGATATCGACGCCACCATCTACTGCGAAAAGGCCAGCCACAAGGGCATCATCATCGGCAAGCAGGGCGCCATGCTGAAGAAAATCTCCACCATGGCCCGGGCCGACTGCGAGAAGTTCATGGGTACCAAGGTGTACCTCACCACATGGGTCAAGGTCAAGGAGAATTGGCGTGACTCCGATTTTCTGGTGCGCAACTTCGGCTACAGCGAATAATTTCCATGACTTGCCCGGCTCTCTCCTGCAAAAACTACCGTGGGAGGGATGACCATGCAAGCCAGTGATTATTGGACTATCTTTATGGAGACCGGCGCGCCGGAGGCGTACCTGATGTACACCCGGGCGCTGAAAACGGAGGAGACCCATGTACCTGACGACCCACGGTTTGGTTCTGCGGGTCACGGACTACAATGACCGGGACGCCCTGCTGACCCTCTTGACCGAAAACCACGGCAAGCTGACGGCGAAAGCACGGGGGCTTCGGCGGAAGAACAGTCCGCTGATCGCGCCCTGCCAGCTTCTGGCCTACGGAGAGTTTACCCTGTTTGAATACCGGGGGCAATATACCGTCAATGAGGCGCACTCCATCGAGCTGTTTTCGCCCCTGCGGCGGGATCTGACCCGGCTGAGCCTGGGCACCTACTTCGCCCAGGTGGCGGAGGTGATCTCTCAGGAGGATCTTCCAAACCCGGAGCTGCAGTCCTTGCTGCTGAACTGCCTCTACGCTCTGTCGAAGCTGAACCAGGAGGAGGCCAAGGTCAAAGCCGTTTTTGAGCTGCGGTGCGCCTGCCTGGCGGGTTATCAGCCGGATCTCTATGGCTGCCATGTCTGCGGAAGTCAGAATCCTGACCGGTTCGATCTGTCCGCCGGTCAGTTGGAATGTGTCGGCTGCCGGGCCCCCGGATCCGTGGGTATCCGGATGCCCGTGACACCCGGCGTACTGGAGGCCATGCGCTACATCTGCCTGTGCGAGCCGAAGCGGCTTCTGTCCTTCCGGATCGGATCGGAGAATCTGGAGGCACTGGCGAGTCTGGCGGAGGCGTACCTGTCCACCCAGTTGGAACGGGGCTTTTCCGCGCTGGATTTTTACAAATCGTTACTTATATAGGAGAAAACCATGTCTGAATTATACGAAAAATCTCTGGTCAAGCTGGAGCTGGATCAGGTTTTAGCCCAGCTTGCCGACTGCGCTGGCAGCGAGGAGGGCAAAAACGCCTGCCGGATGCTGCGTCCCTCCCCGGATCTGGAGGAGGTGCAGGCGCTGCTGGACGAGACCTCCGCCGCTTCGGATCTGGCCACCAGAAAGGGAAACCCCGGATTTGCCGGGGTTACGGACGTGTCCGCAGCCCTGGAGCGGGCGGATCGGGGCGGCAGTCTGCAGCCGGCGGAGCTGCTGCGGATCGCCGATGTCCTGCGCTGTGCCCGGAGCATCCGGGGCTACTGCGGCGAGGGCGAAAAGACCACGGTGCTGGATCCGCTGTTCCAGGCGCTGACCCCCAACAAATATCTGGAGGATCGGATCTCCGGCGCCATTCTCTCCGAGGAGGAGATCGCCGACACCGCCAGCCCGGAGCTGGCGGACATCCGCCGCCATATGCGGGTACAGTCCTCCAAAATCCGGGACGGACTGCAGAAGGTCATTTCCTCTCCGGCCTATTCCAAATACCTCCGGGAGCCCATCATCACCATCCGGCAGGGACGCTATGTGGTACCGGTGAAGAGTGAGTGCCGAAATGAGATTCCCGGCCTTGTCCACGACGTGTCCGCCACCGGCTCCACCTATTTCATCGAGCCCATGTCCGCCGTCAACGCCAACAATGCCCTGCGGGAGCTGGAGCTGAAGGAGAAGAAGGAGATCGAGCGGATCCTGGCGGAGCTGTCGGCGGAGGCCGCCGCCCACCGGGAAGACATCAATCTGAACGTAACGCTGCTGGTGCGGCTGGATGTGATTTTCGCCAAGGCACGGCTGGCTTACCGCATGAAGGCCTGGGCGCCTTTGATGAACGATCAGGGCAGGGTGGAGCTGCGCAATGCCCGCCACCCGCTGATCGATCCCCAAAAGGTGGTACCCATCTCTGTGCGGCTGGGTACGGATTTTGATTCCATGATTATCACCGGCCCCAATACCGGCGGCAAGACCGTTACTCTGAAAACCATCGGTCTGCTGACGCTGATGGCCGAGTGCGGCCTCCATATCCCTGCCGGGGACGGAAGCCGGCTGTCCACCTTTGACGCGATTCTGGCGGACATCGGGGACGAGCAGTCCATTGCCCAGAGCCTTTCCACCTTTTCCAGCCATATGCGCACCATTGTGGACGTAGTCGCCCAGTGCGACGACCGGACGCTGGTGCTGTTCGATGAGCTGGGCGCCGGCACCGATCCGGCGGAGGGTGCCGCACTGGCCATGGCCATCATCGAATTCTGCCGGAAAATGGGCAGCCGGGTAGCCGCCACCACCCACTACGCGGAGCTGAAGCTCTACGCCATGCGGACAAAGGGCGTCATCAACGCCTCCTGCGAGTTTGATGTGGAGACCCTACGCCCCACCTATAAGCTGCTGATCGGCATCCCCGGAAAATCAAATGCCTTTGCCATTTCCCGGAAGCTGGGACTGCCGGAGGAGATTCTGAAGGAAGCCGACGATCTGGTGGGCAAGAGCGACAAGGACTTCGAGGACGTGCTGTCCCAGTTGGAGCAGCAGCGCCAGCAGATGGAATCCGCCCGGTATGAGGCCGAACGGCTGCGTCAGGAGACCGCGAAGATCAAGCAGCAGAGCGAGGAATACAGCGTTCAGCTCCAGAAGGAGAAGGACAAAGCCATGGAGGCAGCCCGCCGGGAGGCGCAGGAAATCATTGAGGACGCCCGCCGCACCGCCAACGCCGCCTCCGAGGAGCTGAAGGCACTGCGCCGTCAGATTACCGAGGACGCCGACACCACCGGCATCAATCAGCGTCAGGCGGAACTGCGCCGGAGCCTCAATGAGGCGGAGAGCAAGCTCCGCTCCGGCCGTCAGGAAGTCAGCCGCCCGGAACCCAAGCGTGCCGTGCTGGTGGGAGATACGGTGGAGCTTCTGAAGCTGGGTACCAAGGCCAGCGTTATCGCCATCAACAAAGACGGCACCTACCTTCTGCAGGCCGGCATTCTGAAAATGACCGCCAAACCCGACGAGGTCTATCTTCTGGAAAACGAAAACCCCTACAAGACCAAGGGACGTCCCGTCCATTCCGGCCGGGAGATGAAATTGACCGCCATGCCCACTGAGGTGGATCTGCGGGGAATGGATTCCGTGGAAGCCGTCTGCGTTCTGCAGCGGTACCTGGATGAGGCCATGCGATCCAATCTTTCTTCCGTCCGGATCATCCACGGAAAGGGCACCGGCGCCCTCCGCGCCGCGGTTCAGCAGGAGCTTCGGAAGAACAAATTCGTCAAATCCTTCCGTCTCGGGGTCTACGGTGAGGGTGAGGACGGGGTTACCATCGCAGAATTCCGATGATTTGCCATGTATGGAAGGATTTTCTGTTGACTTTTGTGCCAAATTTGATTATGATATGGTCAGAAATGATTCTGCGCCGACCACGTGGGATCTATAAGGAGTGAAATTTATGTTCAGCAAAGAAATCGTTGTTCGCTGCGAGTCCGGCCTGCATAACCGTCAGGCTACATACTTCGTCCAGAAGGCCAATGAGTTTGACAGCAGCATCTGGCTGGAATCCGGCAGCCGCAAGATGAACGCCAAGAGTCTGCTGGGTATCATGTCCCTGGGCATCGTAACCGGTGCCGTGGTGACGCTGTCTGCCGTTGGTAACGACGCCGAGGCGGCCGTCAACGCGCTGGAGCAGCTTCTCCAGCGGGACGTATACTGAACACAGTACAAAAACCGCCTCAATGCCGGCCGACAAGACTGCATTGAGGCGTTTCTTTTTGGAGATACTATGACTTTTGACGAGCTGAAGGACAAGGCGCTGAGCCTGCCCTATGTTCCCGGTGTCTACATCATGCGGGACAAGACCGACCGGGTGATCTATGTCGGTAAAGCCAAAAAACTGAAAAACCGTGTCAGCCAGTATTTTCAGGATACGGCCTCTCATACCCCCAAGACCCGGCTGATGGTGTCGAAGATCGACCACTTTGACGTGATTGTCGCGGCCTCCGAGTTTGAGGCGCTGGTGCTGGAATGCTCGCTGATTAAGCGGTATCTGCCGAAGTACAACATCCTCCTGAAGGACGACAAGGGATATCCCTACCTCCGGCTGAATATGAAGGATCCCTATCCCCGGATTACCATGGTCAGCAAAATCACCGACGACGGCGCCGGTTACTACGGCCCCTACGGCAGCCGCAGCGTGACCCACTCCGTCATGGAGGCCATCCGGCTGACTCTGAAACTGCCGGGCTGTTCCAGGGAATTTCCCAGAGACATCGGAAAAGACCGTCCCTGCCTCAATTACCACATGAATCAGTGCGCCGGATGGTGCCAGACGGGGAAGGCTCCGGCAGAGTACCGGGCCGTTATGGAGCAGGCGCGGCAGCTTCTGATGGGGAACTACCGCTCCGTCGCCGAGGAGATTCGGACGCAAATGCTGTCCGCGGCGGAGAATCTGGAGTTTGAGCTGGCGGCCAGACTTCGGGACCGTCTCAACGCCGTGGAAGCGCTGGGGCAGAAGCAGCTCGTCACCGCGCTTTCCCTGGCGGACACCGACGTGGTCGGCTACGGAGAAACCGAGACAAAAGCCTGCTTCGCGGTGCTGCACTTCAGCGGCGGCAATCTGCTGGATAAGGACTATGAGGTGTTCCCGGTACCGGATGACCGGGAGGAGGCCGTCTCCGGGCTGGTAAAGCAGTATTATCTGAGCCGGGGGCTGGCGCCCAAGCGGGTGCTGCTGCCTTTTGCCATGGAGGACGGCGATCTGTTCGCCCGGCTTCTGGAGCAGACCTACGGGCGGAAAACCAATCTCCATGTGCCTCAGCGGGGGGACAACCTGCGGATGGTGGAGCTGGCCAATCGAAACGCCCTGGAGGAAGCCCGGCGGGTTACGGGCAAGGAGGAAAAGCTCTCCGGTGCTCTGACTCTTCTGGGGAAAATGCTGGCCATGGAACCGCCGGGACGGATCGAATCCTTCGATATTTCCAATATTTCCGGCACGGACATCGTTGCCAGTATGGTGGTCTATCAGGACGGCAAGCCCAAAAAGAGCGATTACAAGCGCTTCAAGCTGGAGGGACTGACCAATCAGGACGACTACGCTTCCATGCGTCAGGTTATCACCCGGCGGTTCGTCCATTATCAGGCCGGGGATAAAGGCTTCGACGCGGCGCCGGATCTGCTGCTCATTGACGGCGGCGTCAACCACGCCAACGTGGCCGTGGAGGCGCTGTCGGAGCTGAATCTTCGGTTCCCGGTGTTCGGCATGGTCAAGGACGATCGTCACCGCACACGGGTGCTGGTGACGCCGGAAGGCAGCGAGATCGCCATCGACGGCAATCCTGCCGTATTCGCCCTGATCGGCGGCATTCAGGAGGAGACCCATCGCTTTGCCATTACCTACCACCGGCAGCTTCGCAGCAAACGCCTGCGCTATTCAGAGCTGGACGGCATACCGGGTATCGGCCCCAAACGGAAGCAGGAGCTCCTGAAAACCTTCAAATCCCTCACTGCCATCGGTCAGGCCACCCTGCCGGAGCTGGAGAGGCTTCTGCCGAGAGACGCAGCCGCGGCGGTTTATCATCATTTCCACGGGGAAGGGGAGACGTAATCATGCGGGTCATCACCGGTAAGGCCAGAGGCGTGGCTTTGAAAACGCCTGAGGGAATGCAGACCCGTCCCACCACCGACCGGGTGAAGGAAGCCCTCTTCAGCATCATCCAATTTGATCTGCCCGGAACCCGGGTGCTGGATCTCTTCGGCGGCACCGGTCAGCTTGGCATCGAGGCCTTGAGCCGGGGCGCGAAAAACGCCGTGTTTGTGGATGCCGGGGAGAAGGCCTGCGCCCTGATCTGGGAGAATCTCCGCCGCTGCCATATGGAGGCCGACGGACGGGTGGTTCGCGCCGATTATCTGGATTATCTGAATCGCTGCCGGGAAAGCTACGACATCATCTTCCTGGATCCGCCCTACGCGGAAGTTTTTTTGGAAAACGCATTAAAACGAATAACGGAAATTGACATTTTGCGATCCGGTGGTATAATAGTAGCGGAACGCCCTCTCGGAAAGGAACTTCCCCTGGATTTTCCGGGTTTGACCCGGTCCCGGGACTATAAATACGGACACACCCTGCTGACCTTCTACCGGAAGGAACAGGCAGAAAGGCGCTTATGAAAATTGCCATCTATCCGGGCAGCTTTGACCCGGTGACCAGCGGACATCTGAACATCATCCGCCGCGCCGCCAATATTTTCGACCGGCTGATTGTCTGCGTCATGGTCAACGCCGGCAAGAACCCCATGTTTTCCCAGCAGGAGCGGGTGGACATGATCCGCAGAGTCACGTCGGATATTCCCAACGTGGAGGTGGACAGCTCCATCGGCCTTCTGGCGGACTACGCCCGGCAGAAGGGAAGCTGCGTCATCGTCAAGGGTCTGCGCGCCGGCTCCGACTTCGAAAATGAGTTTCAGATGGCGCTTATCAATCACAAGATCAATCCGAATCTGGACACCATGTTCCTGACCGCGGAGCATCAGTATATGTACCTCAGCTCCAGCACGGTAAAGGAGCTGGCGGCCTACGATGTGGATTTGTCGGATTTTCTTCCGGAGCAGATTATTCCGGAATTCAAACAGCGTGTAGCAACCATACATCAAGGAGGAAACAGATAATGAGCGAGCAATATATTGAGGATATCATCAACACCCTGTATGACATGGTTCAGGATGCCCGTGCGGTGCCTCTGGGCGGCGACAAGTGCATTCTGGAGCGGAACAAGGTTCTGGATATGCTGGACGAGATGAACGATCAGCTTCCCGCGGAGCTGAAGCAGTCCCGTACCATCGTGGAGTCCCGCAATGAGCTGATCGGACAGGCCCGCCGTGAGGCGGAGTCCATTGTCCGTCAGGCACAGCAGAAGGCCAGCGAGCTGGTTTCCGAGCAGGCCATCTATCTGGAGGCCAAGCGCCAGTGCCAGGATATGTACGACAAGACCCAGCAGCGCATTGCCGAACTGAAAAAAGCCAGCAACGCCTATATGGACGACGCTCTGCGCCGTACCGAGGAAGCCATCGCCCAGTCTCTGGCCGAGGTTCGGGAGACCCGTGCCAAATTCCGCAGCCTGACGGAGACCAAGCCTGCCGAAGAGGCCGAGGGCTGATTCATTTGGATAAAAAACAGCTCAAGCATCCCTTTGAGCTGTTTTTTCAGGATTTTTTTGCAGGAGGAATCGTATGAATTACTTGGATCGTTATCAATTCTGGTGCAGCGCGGAGCTCCCCGAGGACGTGAAGGCCGAGCTGAAAGCTCTGGAGGGCAACGAGGAGGAGCTGAAGGGCCGTTTCGGCAGTGACCTCCAGTTCGGTACCGCGGGTATGCGGGGCATTATGGGCGCCGGCAGCAACCGGCTGAACCGGTACACCGTCCGCAGAGCCGCTCAGGGCATGGCCGCCTGGCTGTCCGGTACGGATCTTCCCCAAAAAGCCGCCATCGGCTACGACTCCCGTCACAATTCCCGCCTGTTTGCCGAGGTTTGCGCCGTGGCCTTTGCCGAGGCCGGCATCCATACCTGGCTCTATGACCGGCTGGCTCCCACCCCCATGCTGAGCTACGCCGTCCGGGAGTTGGGCTGCGGCTGCGGCATCGTGATCTCCGCCAGCCACAACGCCGGTGCCTACAACGGCGTCAAGTGCTACGGCCCCGACGGCTGCCAGATGACCGACGAGCCTGCCGCCGTGGTTACCGAAAAAATCGCCTCCATTCCTTATTTCGTCCCCGAGAGCCGGAGCTTTGAGCAGTTTCAGGCCGATGGCCTGATCTCCTATATCGGTCAGGATGTCTGGGAGAAGTACTACAGCACCGTTCTTTCCGAAGCTGTGGAGCCGGACATGATCCGCTCCGCCGGTCTGAACATCGTATACACCCCGCTGTGCGGCACCGGCAACGAGCCCGTCCGGGAGGTTCTGGGACGTCTGGGCGTCAACATCACCGTGGTAGCCTGCCAGGAGAAGCCCGACGGCGATTTCAAGACCTGCGAGTATCCCAACCCCGAGACCGACGCCGCCCTGAATGAGAGCTACAAAACTGCCGCCAACGCTCCCTGTGACGTAATTCTCGGCACGGATCCCGATGCCGACCGGGTGGCCATCGCGGTTCCCGACGGCAGCGGCTACCGGAAGTTGTCCGGCAACGAACTTGGCTGCCTGCTGATGGACTACATACTCAAAGCCCGCACCGCCCGGGGCGATCTTCCCGAGGGCGCCGAGGTGATCCGCAGCATCGTCTCTTCGCCGCTGGCCGACCGGGTAGCTGCCCACTACGGCGTCGCCATGAAAACCGTCCTCACCGGCTTCAAGTACATTGGCGGTGAGATCCTTCGCCTGGAAGAAAACGGGCAGGAGAACCGGTTCGTATTCGGCTTCGAGGAAAGCTGCGGCTACCTGAAGGGCACCTACGCCCGGGATAAGGATGCCGTTGTGGCTTCTATGCTGGTGTGCGAGATGGCCGCATCCCTGAAGAAGCAGGGCAAGACCATTCTGGACGCGCTGAACGATCTCTACACCACCTTTGGCTACTATCTGGCTTATGTCCAGAGCATCGAACTGACCGGCGCCGACGCCATGGAGAAGGCCGCCAGGATGATGGCGGATCTTCGCGCGGAGGTTCCCGAGACCATCGGCGGCGTACCCGTCACCGGTGTCCGTGACTACAAGAGCAGCCTGGCCAAAGATCTGGTTACCGGCGAGACATCCGTCATCGACCTGCCCAAGTCCAATGTTCTGGAGCTGCTGCTGGGCAACCGGGGCAGTGTCATCGCCCGCCCATCCGGCACCGAGCCTAAGGTTAAATTCTACTATACCGCCGTCGGCGACACTGCCGAAAGCGCCAAAGCCCTTCTGGACGCCTGCGTGGCGCAGATGTCCGTATAATCAATCCACATACAGAACCGGGACGGATCGTCCCGGTTCTTTTTTGCGTTGGTGGGACATAGCCTGTAGGGAAAGGGGAGAGTGGACATGGCTGGAAAAATTCGAAAATCCGCAATGCCAGCGGCAGCCGGAATCGGAATTGGTCTGGGTGCCAGTGTAATCGTGACGCTGGTCGGAGCGTCGCTCCTGTCATACCTGATTCTGCGGGAAACGGTGGGCGAGAATGGCGTCGGCTACGGCTCTATGGGAATCCAGGCGGTATCCGCCGCAGCCGGAGCCCTGACTGCATCCAAGCTGGTAAAGCGGAGGCGGCTTGTGATCTGCGGGATTCTGGCAGCGGCATACTTTGTGCTGCTGCTGTCCATGACGGCGCTGTTTTTTGACGGACAGTATTCTGGTGTGGGAATCACGGCTGCCATGGTTCTGCTGGGCGCCGCGGCGGCGGCTTTGCCGGCGGTGATAGGAAAGGGGAGCGGTAAGCGCCGGAAAATACCGTCCTATCGTTAAGTTGTACAAAAAATGCAACAGGTAAATATTATTTACCTGTTGCGCAGAAAATGCAGGGAATCCTGCAAGGAAC
>JAQXIT010000051.1 GCA_029007925.1 Bacillota bacterium
TTGGTGTGGATCCGATCCATGTACAGCCCCACCAGGCGGTTCTTCTTCAGAGCCGCGGCGGCGATGCTCACCGGGAAATTGGCCTGATCCGAGGGGTACAGCGCCCGGGAAGCCCGTTCCCGCACCACCGTTTTGTCCAAGGTGGAGGGAAAAGCCGCCGCCAGCGCCTCCCCGCAGCGCCGCCGTGCGGCACGGTTCTGAACCAGCAGGATGTGGTCGCCGTCGGACACGCAGTCGAAATTCAGCACCGGCGTTGCCTTCAGCCCCTCCGTCTTATGGAGCCGGGCGAAGCAGGACGAGCCCAGCAGGCCGTTCTCCTCATTATCGAAGAAAACGAAGCACACGTCCTTCCGGCGTTCCTCCGGCAGAGCCGCCCAGATCTCGCACAGCGTGACGACACCGGAGGTGTTGTCGTTGGCGGTGTGGGGATTGGCGGGGCCGCCCATCATCACATAAAACATGCTGCCCAGCATGGCCGCCCACGCGGCAAAAAAGCTCAGGAAGAAGGAATCCGTCAGCCACAGCAGCAGCGCCCGCACGCCGAAAAACACCAGCAGAAACGGAATGGCAATCAGGATGTTGTACAGCAGAAAGACCGGCAGATTCTTCGGCGTAATGAAATTGGGGAAGGGCAGCCGGGCGCAGGTGTCGTAGTGAGCGGTGAGGATCAGTCTGGCGGAGGACACGTCCCCCAGCACCAGATTCCGGCTTTTGGGAAAGCCGCCCTCCTCCACCCGAAGCCCGGGGATCCGGGAGCAGAGAAATTCGGCAAACGCGGTTTTCTGCGCTTTTGTCTTGCGCACCTGCCAGCGGCTCAGGATTTCGCGGGAAAGCTCCGTCACGGCAATTCCACCTCTTTCGGCATTTTTTTCATGATACCATAGCGGGCGGAAACCGTCAATACGGATACAAAAAGTTCAAGATTTTTTCAGCGTCCATTCAGTGCCGGACGCTATAATGAGATCACCATTCAGAAAGGAGGTGCGGCCGTTGCCGGATCATGTCTTTGAACGCAAAGAGCAGAAATACCTGCTGGACGAAGCCCGGAGCCGGGAGCTGGAAGCCCTGCTGAACCAACATCTGGCGCCGGATCGGTATTTCCGCAGCGACATTCGCAGCCTTTACTACGACACGCCGGACTACCGGCTGATCCGCCGCTCGCTGGAGGGGCCCGTCTACAAGGAAAAGCTCCGCCTGCGGTGCTACGGCGACCCGACCCCCGGCGGCGAGGTATTCCTGGAACTGAAGAAGAAGTATCAGGGCATCGTGTACAAGCGCCGGGTTTCCCTGCCCCTGGAAAAAGCCGAGGCCTACATGGCGGATCCGGATGCCCGGCTGGAGGCGGGACAGATCGGTCGGGAGATCGATTATTTCAAGGATTTCTACGGTGATCTCCGGCCGGCGATGTTTCTCGGCTGCCACCGGCTGGCCTGGCACGGCGACGGCGGCCTGCGGGTCACGCTGGATCGGGACATCCGCTGCCGCACCCGGGAGCCGGATCTGAACGACGGCGGCTGGGCGCTGCTGGAGCCGGGGCAGTCCCTGCTGGAGATCAAAAGCGCCGGCGCCATGCCCCTGTGGCTGGCGCGGTTCCTGAGCCTGCGGCAAATCCGGCAGCAGTCCTTTTCCAAATACGGCAGCGCGTACCTGCGGCTGCTCCAAAATCAAGAAATCGGAGGTTTTGACCATGCTCCAGTCCACCTTTACCAACCTTTTTGACGGCGCCGCCGGCATCACGCTGGGTTCCTTCCTGCTCTGCCTCGGGGCGGCGCTGATTCTCGGCACCCTGATGGCGCTGGTGTACACTTTCCGGACAACCTATACCCGCAGCTTTGTGGTGACGGTGGCCATGCTGCCCGCCGTGGTCTGCGTCATCATCATGATGGTGGGCGGCAATCTGGGCGCCGGCGTGGCAGTGGCGGGCACCTTCTCGCTGGTGCGGTTCCGCTCCGTTCCGGGTACCGCCAGGGAAATCTGCGCCGTGTTTCTGGCCATGGCCACGGGTCTCGCCTGCGGCATGGGGTATCCGGGTCTGGCCGTGGTGTTCACCGGGGTGATGTGCGCCGTGAGTCTGCTGTTTTCCGTCACCAATTTCGGCGGACGTCGGAATCCGGGGCTTTGCCGGGCACTGCGGATCACCGTGCCGGAGGATCTGGATTACGCCGGGGTTTTCTCCGACATTCTGGAGGAATTCACCGCCCAGGCACGGCTGACCTCGGTCAAGACCTCCAATCTGGGCAGCCTGAACAAGCTGTCCTACGACATCGTTCTGAAAAAGCCCGGCACCGAAAAGGCCATGATCGACGCCCTGCGCTGCCGCAACGGCAATCTGGAAATCAGTCTGTCCGTGCAGAGCATGGATGACCGGGAACTGTAACGGGAGGGAATACCATGAAACGGAAATTATTGGCCGCCGCGCT
>JAQXIT010000052.1 GCA_029007925.1 Bacillota bacterium
CGCCTGGGCGGCAACCGGGTGGAGGCGCTGAAAAACGTGAATTTCTCCGTGGAGGACGGAGAATATGTGGCCATCATGGGCGAATCCGGCTCCGGCAAGACCACGCTGCTGAATATTCTGGCTGCGCTGGACAAGCCCACCGCCGGAAGCGTCATTCTGGACGGACAGGAGCTGTCCAAAGTCAAGGAGAATAAGATCGCTTCCTTCCGCCGGGACAATCTGGGCTTCGTGTTTCAGGAGTTCAATCTGCTGGACACCTTCACCGTGGAGGACAACATTTTCCTGCCGCTGGTGCTGGCGGGGAAGTCCCATCGGGAAATGCAGGAACGGCTTCAGCCCATCGCCCACCAGCTGGGGATTGCCGAGCTGCTGAAGAAATATCCCTACGAGATCTCCGGCGGCCAGAAGCAGCGGGCTGCCGTAGCCCGGGCCATCATCACCGACCCCAAGCTGGTGCTGGCGGACGAGCCCACCGGCGCGCTGGATTCCAAGGCCACCGATGAGCTGCTGCGGCTGTTCGGCAGCATCAACGCCGACGGGCGCACCATCCTGATGGTCACCCACTCCGTCAAGGCGGCCAGCCATGCCGGACGGGTGCTGTTCATCCGGGACGGCGAGGTGTTCCACCAGATCTACCGGGGCGGCGACACCAACGAGCAGCTCTATCAGAAGATCTCGGACACGCTGACCATGCTGGCGACAGGCGGTGACCGGACATGAATCTGACATTTTATCCGAAGCTGGCCTGGGACGGCATCCGCAAGAACAGAAGGCTGTATCTTCCCTATATTCTCACCTGCGGCGGCGTGGTGATGATGTTCTACATCATCCATTATCTGGCGGCCATGCCCCTGCTGGACTCCATGTCCGGCGGCCGAACCACCAAGCAGATGCTGGGCTTCGGCGTGTGGATCGTGGCGCTGTTTTCCCTGATCTTTCTGTTCTATACCAATTCCTTCCTGATGCGCCGCCGTCGGAAGGAGTTCGGCCTGTACAACATTCTGGGCATGGGGAAGGGAAACCTGGGCCTGGTTCTGCTGTGGGAGACGGTCATTATTTTCGCTCTGTCCATGGGCAGCGGACTGTTGGGAGGAATGGCCTTCTCCAAGCTGGCGGAGCTGAGCCTGACCCGGATTCTGGAAGGGGAAATCACCTACACGCTGACCGTCAACGCCGAGGCGGTTTGGGATACCTTCCTGATCTTTGTGCCGATTTTCTGCCTGATTTACCTGAAAAGCCTGCTGCAGCTCTGGCACCTGAACGCGGTGTCCCTGCTCAAAAGCGAGAACGTGGGCGAAAAGCCGCCCAAGGCCAACTACCTGCTGGGAATCGGCGGCCTCGTGCTGCTGGGAGCGGCGTACTACATCGCCGTGTCCATTCAGAGCCCCCTGTCAGCGCTGGGGTGGTTCTTTATCGCCGTGGGCATGGTCATCGTGGCTACCTATCTGCTGTTCATCTCCGGCTCTGTGATGTTATGTAAACTGCTGCAAAAGAACAAGCGGTATTATTACCATAAGAACCATTTTGTGTCCGTGTCCTCCATGGCCTACCGGATGAAGCGCAACGGCGCGGGGCTGGCGTCCATCTGCATCCTCAGCACCATGGTGCTGGTGATGATGCTGGGCTCCGGCAGCCTGTACTTCGGCTCGGAGGAGAGCCTGCGCTCCCGGTACCCGCAGGAATTTTCGGCCAACGTGATCTTTATGGATTTTGAACCGGAATTGCGTTACAGCAAGGAAAAAACCGACAAGCTGACGGAGGACATCCAGGCCATTCTCCGGGATCAGGGAATTGTGCCCCAGCGGGAGACCTATTACACACGCGCCACCGTCACCGGACTGCTGAAGGACGGCGTTCTGGAGATGGACAGTCAGGCGGTGGAGAACGGCCTGGGCACCTATGATTTTGTGAGCAATCTGTTCTTTCTTTCGCTGGAGGATTACAACCGCTGCATGGGGCGCAGCGAGACGCTGGAGGCGGATCAGGTGCTGATCCACTGCGTTCGCAGAACCTACGACGATTCCGTCATCGCGGTCAGAGGCGGCCCCACCTGGCGCGTCAAAAAGCAGGTGGAGGACATGGTCAGCAGCGGCGATACGTCCGTGGACGTGATCTCCGCGGTCTATCTGGTGGTGCCGGATCTGGAGACTGCCGTGGATGCCCTGAATGCCGCGCTGGACACCATTCAGGCGGGCTTCTCCGTCAGTCCCAGATTCTATTACGGCTTTGATACCGGCCTGCCGGTCGGGGAGCAGATTGCTCTTGGGCAATCCATTGGTACCTATCTGCGAGACTTGGATATCTCGGGGGAAGGCGGTTTTTACGGTGCGCTTACCGAGTGCCGGGAAGCGGAACGGCAGGAGTTCTACGGCACCTATGGCGGAAT
>JAQXIT010000053.1 GCA_029007925.1 Bacillota bacterium
GACCTTGCCGCCCAGGCCGTCCACCACGAAGCGGAGCTGACGGTCGTTCATGTCGACGCAGCGGCGCCAGGTGATCTGGCGGGGGTCGATGCCCAGAGCGTTGCCCTGGTAGATATGGTTGTCGAGCATCGCAGCCAGCAGGTTGTTGGCAGCGCCGATGGCGTGGAAGTCACCGGTGAAGTGGAGGTTGATGTCCTCCATGGGAACGACCTGCGCGTAGCCGCCGCCGGCAGCGCCGCCCTTGACGCCGAACACCGGGCCCAGAGAGGGCTCCCGGAGGGCGACCATGACGTTCTTGCCGATCCGGCGCATACCGTCGGCCAGACCCACGGTAGTGGTGGTCTTGCCCTCACCGGCGGGGGTGGGGTTGATGGCGGTGACCAGAACCAGCTTGCCGTTGGGACGGTCGGCCATGTCGTTGAGGATGTTGTAGTCAACCTTGGCCTTGTAGTTGCCGTACTGCTCCAGATACTTGGGATCCACACCGGCGGTCTTGGCGATCTCGGTGATGTGGAGCATCTCGGTTTCCTGTGCGATTTCGATGTCAGATTTGAATGCCATAATGATTACTCTCCTTGTATTATGTGTGGCGCACTGCCGTTAAAGTGGCTCATGGCCATACAGGATTTATGCGGTTTGCCGTTGAAATGACGCGCCGCACATGGTTTATTCGGTACATCCGTACCGAATAAAGTGTACCATTATTTATGAGAATTGTCAATATATTTTTCGTGTTTTCCGGGGCTTTTTGCGGTATCCGGAGACTGCTGTTCCAGCCAGATCATCAGCACGCCGATGTCCGCCGGACTGACGCCGGAGATGCGGCCGGCCTGCCCCAGAGAAACCGGACGGATGGCGGCCAGCTTCTGCCGGGCTTCCAGCCGCAGACCGGCGATGGACGCGTAGTCGATGTCGGGGGGCAGCAGGCGGGATTCCTCCTTCCGGAATTCCGCCACCTGCTTTGCCTGCCGCTCCAGATAGCCGGCGTATTTGATCTGAATCTCCGCCTCCTCCGTGACGCTGCCGGGCAGGGCGGGGCGCTCCGGGTCGAAGGGCGCCAGATCATCGTAGCTCACCTGCGGGCGCCGCAGCAGATCCGCCAGCCGGGCGGAATTGACCACCGGGGCGGAATCCCTGGAGGCCAGCATGGTGTCCAGCGCGGCGCAGGCCGGCACGCCGGTGCTTTCCAGACGGCGGATCTCCCGGCGGACGGCTTCGTATTTTTCTTCCACCTGCCGCAGCCGCTCCGGCGGCACCAGACCCACCCGGGCGCCGATGGCGGTGAGCCGCTGGTCGGCGTTGTCCTGCCGGTGGAGCAGCCGGTATTCCGAGCGGCTGGTCATGATGCGGTAGGGCTCTTCGGTGCCCTTGGTGACCAGATCGTCGATGAGGGTGCCGATGTAGCTGGTATCCCGGGTCAGGATCAGGGGCGGCTCTCCCTTGCACTTCAGGGCGGCGTTGATGCCCGCTACCAGTCCCTGAGCGGCGGCTTCCTCGTAGCCGGAGGTGCCGTTGAACTGTCCCGCGCCGTAGAGTCCGGATATGGCCTTGGTCTCCAGGGTGGGCCGCAGCGCCGTGGGATCCACGCACTCGTATTCGATGGCGTAGGCCGGGCGCATCATTTCCGCCCGCTCCAGACCCGCAATGGTGCGCAGCATGGCAAGCTGCACATCCTCCGGCAGGGAGGAGGACAGTCCCTGAACGTACAGCTCCTCGGTGTCCAGGCCGCAGGGCTCGATGAAAAGCTGGTGCCGGGGCTTGTCCGCGAAGCGGACGATCTTCGTCTCGATGCTGGGGCAGTACCGGGGGCCCACACCGGAGATGGTGCCGTCGTACATGGGGGAGCGGTGGAGGTTCTCCCGGATGATCCGGTGGGTTTCCTCGTTGGTGTAGGTGAGGTAGCAGACGGCGGAATTATCCACCTTATGCTCCGTCCGGAAGGAGAAGGGCTCCGCCCTTTCGTCGCCGGGCTGCAGCTCCATTTTGGAAAAATCCACGCTGCGGCGGTTGATTCTGGGGGGTGTGCCGGTTTTGAACCGGCGCAGGGGCAGCCCCAGAGCCCGGAGATTGTCCGCCAGACCCTGACTGGCGTGCATTCCGTCGGGGCCGGAGGATACCACCGATTCGCCGGTGATGACGGTGCTGTCCAGATAGGTGCCCGTGGCGATAACCACGGCTCTGGCGGAGTATTCGGCGCCCAAAAGGGTGCGCAGGCCGGTGACGGCGCTGTTTTCCGTCAGAATTTCCACGATCTGCGCCTGTTTCAGCTCCAGATTCTCCTGCAGCTCCAGGGTATGCTTCATGACCTGCTGATATTTCCGGCGATCCGCCTGAGCCCGGAGGGAGTGGACGGCGGGGCCTTTGCCCCGGTTCAGCATCCGGTACTGGATGCAGGCCTTGTCCGCTGCCACGCCCATCTCGCCGCCCAGAGCGTCCAGCTCCCGCACCAGATGCCCCTTGCCGGTGCCGCCGATGGCGGGATTGCAGGGCATATTGCCCACGGCGTCCAGATTGATGGTGAATAGGATGGTGCGCAGCCCCAGCCGTGCGGCGGCCAGCGCCGCCTCAATGCCGGCGTGCCCCGCGCCGATGACGGCAACGTCGCAGTCTCCCGCGTGATAGGAGGTCATACCTCCGCCTCCTCAGAAATGGGATGACAGAGGATCTCGCAGCGGTTGATGGGGGTGCCGAGGGCGTGGAATTTCTCCTCGTAGCCGGTCATGATGCCCACCACGCCGTTTTCGTGGAGGTTCCGGGTCAGGTTCCTGGTTTCCAGACCCAGCGCCTCCAGCTCCTCCAGCGTGAAGTCAAAGAGCTTGGCGTTGTCGGTTTTGAAGTGGATCTCGCCGCCGTCCCGGAGGACGCGGGTGTAGATCTTCAGAAAGCTGCGGTACGTCAGCCGCCGCTTGGCGTTTTTGCTCCGGGGCCAGGGATCCGGGAAGTTCAGGAAGATCCGGTCGATCTCTCCGGGGGCAAAGCAGCCCTCCAGCAGCGCCGCGTCCATGTCCACAAACAGCACGTTGGTCAGACCCATGGCCTTGGCCTTCTCCATGGCCATGACCATGGCCTCCCGGCAGCGCTCCACGGCGATGAGCAGCACCTCCGGGTTGGCGGCGGCGGTCTCCACGGTGAATTTCCCCTTGCCGCAGCCCAGCTCCACCCACAGCGCGGCGCAGTCGGGCTTGCGGCTTCTCCAGTTACCCTTCAAAGCCGCGGGATCCGTGACCTGCCAGTCGGCGCAGGCCGCCATCCGGGGCTCCAGGTTGGCTTTCTTTCGCATTCTCATTTCGGTGTTCCCTCCGTTGCGTTTTCTCTAATCATCCATTATATCAGATCGCGGCCCGGCAGTCAAAACATTTTGCAGAAATATCCCCCCTGTGGGCTTGCGCAGGGGAAATTTTCGGGGTATAATGGGGAAAACAGCCAGAAAAGGAGGAACCCATCATGGCGGAGCATCCCGAACACGACCACGCTTATATGCACGCCCACGGCATCGCCCACAGCCACGGCCATGTCCACGAGAATCAGAAGGCGGTCATCAACCGGCTGGCCCGGGCCATCGGTCATCTGGAGAAGGTGAAGCGGATGGTGGAGGAGGGCTGCGACTGCTCCGAGGTTCTGGTGCAGCTGGCGGCGGTGCGCTCCGCCCTGGACAACACCGGCAAGGTGATTCTGCAGGATCACATGCGCCA
>JAQXIT010000054.1 GCA_029007925.1 Bacillota bacterium
CAGCTCCTCCCGGAATTCCGGCCACCTGGCCACAATCAGGGCGTCGCCCTCGTGGGGCAGGCTCTGCCAGATTTCTTCGGTAATGAAGGGCATGAAGGGATGCAGCAGCCGCAGCACCTGATCCAGCACATACACCAGAACGGCAATGGCGGTCTGCTTCCGCTCCGCGTCCTCGGAATACAGTCTTGCCTTTGTCAACTCGATATACCAGTCGCAGTAGGTGTCCCAGATAAAGTCGTAGACCTTCTGCACCGCCACACCCAGCTCGTACCGCTCCAGATTCTCGGTGACCTCGGCGATCAGGGTGTTCAGCTTGGACAGCACCCACTTGTCGGCGATCTCCAGCTTCTCCATGGGCGGCAGCTCGTTCCTCGCGTCATCCGCAAGGTTCATCAGCACATAACGGCTGGCGTTCCACAGCTTGTTGGCGAAGTTGCGCATGGCCTCGCACCGCTCCACATAGAAGCGCATATCGTTTCCGGGAGAGTTTCCGGTGACCATGTTCATCCGCAGAGCGTCGCAGCCGTACCGGTCGATCATCTCCAGCGGATCGATGCCGTTGCCCAGAGACTTGGACATCTTTCTGCCCTTGTCGTCCCGGACGAGGCCGTGAATCAGAACGGTGTGGAAGGGTGTCTTTCCGGTATGCTCACAGCCGGAGAAGATCATTCTCGCCACCCAGAAGAAGATGATGTCATAGCCGGTGACCAGCACGTCGGTGGGATAGAATTTCTCCAGATCCTCCGTCTTTTCCGGCCAGCCCAGCGTCTCAAAGGGCCACAGGGCGGAGCTGAACCAGGTGTCCAGCACGTCGGGATCCCGCTCGATATGAGCGCTGCCGCACTTTTCGCAAACCACTGCGTCCTCCCGTGACACGGTGATGTGACCGCAGTCGGCGCAAGTCCACGCGGGGATCTGATGACCCCACCAGAGCTGGCGGGAAATGCACCAGTCACGGACGTTTTCCATCCAGTTGAGGTAGGTCTTGCTGAACCGCTCCGGAACGAACTTTGTCTCACCGTCCCTGACCACCCGGATGGCTTCCTCCGCCAGAGGCTTCATCTTCACGAACCACTGGGCGGAAATAATGGGCTCCACGTCGTTGTGGCAGCGGTAGCAGGTGCCCACATTGTGGGAGTAATCCTCCACCTTCACCAGATATCCCTGCTCGTCCAGATCGGCAACGATCTGCTTTCTCGCCTCATAGCGGTCAAGGCCTTCATATTTGCCGCCCAGGGCATTGACCTTGCCATTGTCATCCAGCACCCGGATGACCTCCAGATTGTGCCGCAGACCCACCTCAAAGTCGTTGGGGTCGTGGGCGGGTGTCATCTTCACGCAGCCGGTGCCGAATTCCATCTCGGCATAGTCGTCGGCAACGATGGGGATCTCCTTGTTCACCAGCGGCAGAATCACGGTTTTGCCCACAATGGCCTGGTAGCGCTGGTCGTTGGGATTGACGCAGACGCCGGTATCGCCCAGCATGGTCTCAGGACGGGTGGTGGCCACGATGACCTCGCCGGACCCGTCGGTCAGGGGGTAACGGATGTGCCACAGGTGGCCGGGCTTGTCCACATACTCCACCTCGGCATCGCTGAGAGCGGTGACGCAGTGGGGGCACCAGTTGATGATCCGGCTGCCCTTGTAGATCAGTCCCTTTTCGTACAGGGACACGAACACTTCCCGGACGGCCTTGGAGCAGCCCTCGTCCATGGTAAAGCGGGCCCGCTCCCAATCGCAGGAGGCGCCCAGCTTCTTCTGCTGCTCCACAATGCGGTTGCCGTACTTGTACTTCCAGTCCCAGACCCGTTCCAGGAACTTTTCACGACCCAGATCATACCGGGTCAGTCCCTCCTTGCGCAGCTCTTCCTCCACCTTGATCTGGGTGGCGATGCCGGCGTGGTCAACGCCGGGAACCCATAGGGCATTGCAGCCCTGCATCCGTTTGAAGCGGATCAGGGTATCCTGAAGCGTCGCGTCCATGGCGTGACCCATGTGAAGCTGACCGGTCACGTTGGGAGGCGGCATGACGATGGTGAAGGGCTTGGCGCCCTCCCGGTTGGCAGGGCGGAAATATCCCCGCTCCTCCCACATTTCGTAAATTCTGGACTCCACCTGCTGGGGCTCATACACCTTTGGCAGTTCTCTGGCCATTTTAACCACTCCTTTGCAAAACAAAAACGCCCTGAGAAAACTCTCAGGGCGAAACTTACCGTTCCGCGGTACCACCTGAAGTCCCGAATCGGGCACTCAACAGCGTTAACGGGCATACCCGGCCTTCCCTACTCCGTTCGGGAAAACTGCTCCGGGGCGACCATCCGCTTGTTTTTCCATGCGCTTGCACCAAACGCGCACTCTCTGAAGAAAAAACCGGGCGGAACCTCCCCATCCCTGCATTTATGCACATAAATTAGCACATTTTTCCCGGTCTGTCAACTGCCATTTCGGGAATTTACAAAGCAGCTCACCGAAGAAGCAATGATGCAGCACAGCATTTTCTGATACCCCGGATCCCGCAGCTTTGCCTCCTCTCCGGGATTGGAGAGAAATCCGCACTCTATCAGCACCCCGGTGCAGGTGATATTCTGCATGAGATACACGCCGTCGGCTTTCTTGCACTTGCGACTGCTACCGGGATTTACCGTGGCCACGAAGGCAGACTGGAGTCTTTCCGCCAGCGCTTTGCTGTCCTCCGCACCGCCGTAGAATACCTGTGCCCCGCCATAGCGGCTGTCGGAGAAGGTATTCTGGTGGATACTGATCAGCACGGCGTCCGGCGTCTCCCGGACGATGCGGACACGTTCCTTCAGATCGGACACCTTCTGGGCAGCGATGGTGCTGCCGCCGGTATGTACGGAGGTATCCGTGGTTCGCACCATCACGGTTTCGTATCCCATCAGGTGCATCATATCATTCAACCGCAGGGCGATCTGCAGGTTTACGGTGCTTTCCAACACCCCGGTACAGGAGGTGGCACCGCCGTCGATTCCGCCGTGACCGGCATCGATAACAAACCGGTGCTGCCGCGGCACCGGGCTTGTCTGGGATATGGTGGTCACCGCCCGGCTGCCCCAGTCGGCAAGGCCCAGAATCACGATCACCGTCAGAAGATAGAACGGAAGAAATCCCACCCATTTTTTGCGCTCCATGGACGTCACCTCACTGCCATGGTATGCGCAATCTCCGTCCGTCATGAACCAACGGCGTGATTTCGGCATAGTATGCTCCGGAACGACGTTTCCGAGTATAATCCGATAGGAGGAATCACTTTGGAACCAGAAAAGAAAGACACCATGAACCACGGATTGGGGCGTCTGCCGGCTAAGGCACCGCTGGCCAATCCATATGTTCCCTTCCAGATGGAGAATCCGCCGAAATATGAGGCACGGAAGGCGCTGGTGCGGGGCACCCTGTACCCCGGGCTGGATCTGCCCTTTATGGGTATGGTGAATCAGAAAGAGCGGGCGGAAAGTCCCAGGACGGAGCTGCAGGCCGTTGGCTTTGCCATGCAGGAGCTGGCGCTGTATCTGGACACCCATCCTGAGGACGCCGAAGCCCTGGAGCTTTACCGCCACTATCAGAAGATCTACCACGACGGCATGATGCGGTATTCCGAGAAATACGGCCCCTTGTCCCACGGCACCCCGGTGGATGACAAGACCTATACCTGGCTGAACGAACCGTGGCCATGGGAATTCGCCGCGAACAAGGAGGGTTAAGTATGTTTGTGTATAACAAAAAGCTGCAGTATCCCGTGAAAATCGCCAGACCAAATCCGAGACTGGCATCCGTCATTATCAGCCAGTACGGCGGCCCCGACGGCGAACTGGGCGCCTCCCTGCGTTATCTGTCCCAGCGCTACTCCATGCCCTTTGATGAACAGAAAGGGCTGCTGACGGATATCGGCACCGAGGAGCTGGGGCATTTGGAGATGATCGGTGCCATTGTGCATCAGCTCACCCGGAACCTGAAGGAGAAGGACATCGAGAATTCCCCCATGGCTCCTTACTTCGTGGATCACACTCTGGGGATCTATCCCACCGCCGCCTCCGGCTTCCCATGGAACGCCGCGTCCATGGCCGTCAAGGGCGATCCCATTGCCGATCTGACGGAAGATCTGGCAGCAGAGCAGAAGGCGCGCGTGACGTATGACAACATCCTGCGGCTGTCTGACGACCCGGATGTGAACGATGTTATCAAGTTCCTGCGGCAGCGGGAGGTCGTTCACTTCCAGCGCTTTGGGGAGTCCCTGCAGCAGCTTCGGGAAAAACTGAATCAGAAAAATGTTTACTGCATGAACCCTGCCATGGATCTGTAAACCTCTGCCGGCCGCATCATTCGGTGCTGCCGGCAGTTTCCGTTATTGATTTATTCCCCGAAATATGGTAGTATTACAAAAGATATTACATTGGGAGGAATCCATATGTACCGGCACTTTTTCAAGCGGCTTACGGATCTGATTCTGTCCATTCTGGGTCTGATTCTGCTGGCGATTCCCATGCTGATCTTTGCGCTCATCGTCAGGCTGGATTCACCGGGGCCGGTTCTGTTCTGGCAGAAACGGGTGGGAATTCACCGCTGCACCTTTCTGATGCCGAAATTCCGCACCATGTACACCGACACCCCCGCCAATATGCCCACGCACCTGCTGTCGGATCCCCAAAAGTGGATCACCCGTTCCGGCCGCTGGTTCCGCAAGCTGTCCATTGATGAGCTGCCTCAGATTCTTTGCATCCTCACCGGGAAAATGAGCGTCATCGGCCCCCGTCCCGCCCTGTGGAATCAGGACGATCTGATTGCCGAGCGGGAGAAGTACGGTGCCAACGACGTCCGCCCCGGTCTTACCGGCTGGGCCCAGATCAACGGAAGGGACGAGCTGGAGATTCCCGTCAAGGCACGGCTGGACGGCGAATATGTGCAGAAAATGAGCTTCCTGTTTGACTGCCGGTGCTTTTTCGGTACCATCGGAAAAGTTCTGCGCCACGAAGGCGTGGTGGAAGGCGGCACCGGAACCCTTCAGGAGGAAAAGGAGCCAGTCGGAAAATGAGCAGAATTCTGATTGTTACCAACCACTCCTATATGCTCTACCGGTTCCGGCTGGAGCTGATTCAGAAGCTGATGAAAACCAACGAAGTGATTCTCAGTATGCCCTTCGTAGGGCATGAAGAGGATTTTCAGGCGCTGGGTCTGCGGTGCATCCAGACCGACGTGGATCGCCGGGGAATCAATCCCAAGACGGATTTTCGTCTGTTTCTGACCTACCGGAAGCTGCTGAAGGAGCTGAAACCGGATCTCGTCATTACCTATTCCATCAAACCCAATATCTACGGCGGCCTCGCCTGCCGGTTGGCGAGGATTCCCTACTGCGCCAATGTACAGGGACTCGGCACCGCCTTTCAGAAAAAGGGGCTTGCGCAGTTCGTCACGGTACTGTACCGTCTGGCTTTGGGAAAAGCGAACACGGTGTTCTTTGAAAACCAGCCCAATGCCGCGGAATTCTGCCGCCGCAGGATTCTCCGTGCCGAGAAGGAAACGGTGCTTCCCGGCGCCGGCATCCATCTGGAGCGGTATCCGTATCATCCCTATCCGGACAATGATGCGGTGCGTTTTCTCTACCTTGGGCGGTTTATGAAAGAAAAGGGCATGGACGAGCTGCTGCACGCCATCCGCAGACTCCGGAAGGAAGTCGGCAGCCGTGTCATTCTGGATCTGGTGGGGTTCTACGACGACGAATACTACAAAAGTCAGTTGGAGGCGCTGGTTGCTGAGGGCACTGCCGTGTACCACGGCTTCCAGACCGATCCCATCCCCTACTACGCCGCCGCGGACTGCGTGGTTCTGCCCAGCTATCATGAGGGCATGAGCAACGTGCTTTTGGAGGCCGCGGCCATCGGCCGTCCCATCATCACCAGTGACATTCCCGGCTGCCGGGAAGCGGTGGACGCCGAAGAAACGGGATTTCTCTGCCCTGCCCGGGATGCCGACGGCCTGTATCTCCAGATGCGCCGCATGGCGGAACTTCCCCGGGAACGCCGTCAGGCTATGGGCACAGCCGCCCGTGAAAAAATGGTTCGGGAGTTTGACCGCCGGAAAGTGGTTTCCGCAGCCGTGGCGGCACTGGGGCTGAAGGAACCGGCAATCTCGAAATGATAATGAAAGACCGCTGACCATTCCGGTCAGCGGTCTTATAATTGGGTCACAGCACCATCAGCAGAGTTCCCGCTCCGATCAGGACGCAGCCGATGGCGGATTTTGCCGTGAATTTCTCATGGAGGAACACGAAAGCCAGAACCAGCGTAATCACGACGCTGAGCTTATCGATCGGCACCACCTTGGAGGCTTCCCCGATCTGCAGCGCCCGGTAATAGCACAGCCAGGAGGCGCCCGTGGCCAGTCCGGACAGGATCAGAAAGATCCAGCTTTTCCGGCTGATACTTCCAAGGCCGCTCTGGGCGTTGGTCAGGAACACCATGCCCCAAGCCATGACCAGCACCACCATGGTCCGGATGGCGGTAGCCAGATTGGAATTGACACCGTCAATGCCCACCTTCGCCAGAATGGAGGTCAGTGCCGCGAATACCGCGGACAGCAGGGCAAATACAAACCACATCATGCGCTTCTCTTCCTTCCGCAGGGTCAGTCCTGAATCAGATAGG
>JAQXIT010000055.1 GCA_029007925.1 Bacillota bacterium
TAGTCTGTCAAAATCAGCAAACCGCAGAAAGTTTCTTGCGCCCAGTGCAACCCGGGTGTATAATGGAGCAAAACCTCTGTGGAAAGGAACCACCGCCATGGGACGAGAATTTGAACTGAAATACCGGGCCGATCAGGAGACTCTCACTGCCCTTCGGGAGCGATACGGCCCCTTCGAAGAAATTCAGATGCAAACCACCTACTTCGACACCTTTGATGGCAAGCTCCTGAGCCGCCACTGGACACTGCGCCAGCGCATGGAGAACGGCACCTCCGTTTGTACCCTAAAAATCCCCCTGCCGGACGGCAGCCGGGGGGAGTGGGAGACCGTAAGCCAGGGGCTGATGACCGGCATCCCGGCGCTGTGCAGACAGGGTGCCCCCATGGAGCTGATGGCCCTGACTGTGGGCGGTCTGGTGCCTACCTGCGGCGCGCGGTTTACACGGCTGGCCAAGACCATTCCGTTGGAGAATGGCAGGGTGGAACTGGCACTGGATCAGGGTGTCCTCACCGGCAGCGGCAGGGAGCAGCCCCTGTGGGAGGTGGAGGTGGAGTTAAAGGATGGCTGTGACGAAGCCGCCATCGCCTTTGCCGCCGCCCTGGCCCGGGAATTCTCTCTGGAGCCGGAGCCCCAGAGCAAATATCGCCGTGCCCTGCTGCTGGCACACCAATAAAAGAATAGGAATAGAGAGATATGGCTTTTGAAAACCTGTTTCAGAAATATGACCGGCTGGTGCTGTTTGATACAGAGACCACAGGCCTCCAGTACAGCCGGGACGAGATCATTGAATTTGCCGCCGTGGTGGTGGAACCGGTAGCGGGCACCCCCACCATCGTCCAGGAATACGACGAATTGGTGGCCCTGTCCCCCGGCGGCTTTGTGCCCCCCAAAATTCAGGAGCTTACCGGCATCTCCACCCAGGATCTCCGGGAAAAGGGCCTGCCCAAGGCCCGGGTCTGCCGGGACATTGCCCAGATGTTCCAGGGGAATACCCTGCTGCTGGCCTACAATGCCCACTTTGACCTGAGTTTCCTGTTTTATATGCTGCTGCGCAGCGGTGACCCCACCATTTTGAAGGGAAAGGACAAGCTGGATCTGCTCACCGTCTACCGGGATCGCCACAGCTATCCCCACCGGCTGTGCAGCGCCATCGAAACCTACGGCCTCTCGGGGCAGGTGGTCAACTCCCACCGGGCGGTGGACGACGTGCTGGCCACGGTGGCGGTTATGAAGGCCATGGAAGAGGAAAAACCGGATCTGCAATGTTATGTAAACCTATTCGGCTACAGCCCCAAATACGGTCTGGAGGGCAAGCCCATCGGCTCCGTCACCTACCGTCCCCAGGGCTTCGACCCGCAGCAGCCGCTGTACGAATAATCATCGGGAGGAATACTATGTTCAATCAGGAAGCAGTCCGTCTTGGCTCCAACCGTTCCTGCATCCGGGAGCTGTTTGAGTACGGCCGCCGCAGAGCCGCCGAAGTGGGGCCCGAAAATGTGTACGATTACAGTCTGGGCAATCCCTCCATCCCCTCGCCGCCCCAGGTGGAGCAGGCCATCCGGGACATCCTCAGCGACACGGATTCCCTGCGGATCCACGGCTACACCTCCTCCATAGGAGATCCCGAAACCCGGCAGGCCATCGCCGACGATCTCAACGCCCGTTACGGCGCCGGCGTCAAGGCGGAAAACCTGTTCCTGGGCTGCGGCGCCGCGCCGGAGCTGGTGGCGGTGTTCCGGGCGCTGGCGACGGAACAGACGGAGATTCTGGCCATCGCTCCCTATTTCCCGGAGTATAAGCCCTTCGTGGAGTCCGTGGGCGCGGTTTTCAAGGCCGTGGCGCCGGATGTGCCGGATTTCCAGATCCGGCCGGAGGCGGTGGCGGCCATGCTGACTCCCCACACCGCCGCGGTCATCGTCAACTCCCCCAACAATCCCTCCGGCGTGGTCTGCACCCGGCAGACCCTGGAAGCCCTGGCGGCTCTGCTGACGGAGAAATCCCGGGAGTACGGCCATCCCATCTATATCATCTCCGACGAGCCCTACCGGGAGCTGGTCTACGGCGGCGCGGAGGTTCCCTTCCTGCCCCTGATCTACCCGGACACCATCGTCTGCTACTCCTATTCCAAGTCGCTGTCCCTGCCCGGCGAACGAATCGGCTATGTGTATGTGCCGGAGGCGGCCACGGACAGCAAAACCCTCTACGCCGCCATCGCCGGTGCCGCCCGGGCCTCGGGTCACGTCTGCGCCCCCAGCCTGTGGCAGAAGGTCATCGCCCGGTGCGCCTCCCTGCGGCCGGATCTGGAGAGCTACGACCGCAACCGCCGGACTCTCTATGAAGCCCTCACCGCCTTCGGCTACGAAACCGCCAAGCCCGACGGCGCCTTCTACCTGTTCGTCAAAGCCCCCGGCGGCGACGCCAACGCCTTCTCCCGGCGGGCTCAGGAAAAGGATCTGCTGATCGTCCCCGGCGACGGCTTCGGATGCCCCGGCTATTTCCGCCTCAGCTACTGCGTCAGCCACGACATGATCCTGCGCAGCCTCCCCGTTTTTGAGGCGCTGATCCGGGAAACCGAAAATTGACCGAATATTCCGGAAAAAATTTGGAAAAAATACTTGCAAAACCCATTGCCATCGGCTATAATGTATCGGCATGGGTCTGCCCATGACAATATTTTAACGCCACACACCCGGTGATCGCGCCCCCAAGTGCTCATTTTTGAGCGGGCAGCGCGAGATGATCGGGGTGGAGGAACAAACAAAAAGGAGATTTATCAAAATGGCTGTCGTATCTATGAAGCAACTGCTGGAGGCCGGTGTTCACTTCGGTCACCAGACCCGCCGCTGGAACCCCAAAATGGCGCCCTACATCTACACCGAGCGCAACGGGATCTACATCATCGACCTGCAGAAGACCGTGAAGAAGCTGGAGGAAGCCTACAGCTTCGTCCGTGAGACCACCGCCAACGGCGGCAACATCCTGTTCGTCGGCACCAAGAAGCAGGCTCAGGATGCCATCAAGGAAGAAGCTGCCCGCTGCGGCGGTTACTATGTCAACGCCCGCTGGCTGGGCGGCATGCTGACCAACTTCCGCACCATGCGTACCCGTATCGACCGTCTGGCTCAGCTGAAGAAGATGGAAGAGGACGGCACCTTCGCCATGCTGCCCAAGAAGGAAGTCATCAAGCACCAGGGCGAAATCGCCAAGCTGGAGAAGTACCTGGGCGGCGTTAAGGAAATGAAGAAGCTGCCCGCCTGCATGTTCATCGTTGACCCCCGCAAGGAGCGCAACGCCATCGC
>JAQXIT010000056.1 GCA_029007925.1 Bacillota bacterium
GTGCCCACCCCCGGTGACGAGTTCAACGCCGTCACCGACGAGCGCATGGCCCGGGAGCTGGTGGAGCAGCGCCGTCAGGCCGCCAAGGATGCCGCCGCCAACGCCATGAGCAAGGTCACGCTGGATAACCTCTTTGCCAAGATGCAGGAGGGCGAGATGAAGGAACTGTCGCTGATCGTCAAAGCCGACGTGCAGGGCTCCGCCGAGGCCGTCAAATCCTCTCTGGAGAAGATCTCCAACGACGAGGTTCGGGTGCGGGTCATCCATACCGGCGTAGGCGCCATCAACGAAAGCGATATTCTGCTGGCCTCCACCGCCGGCGCCATCATCGTGGGCTTCAACGTCCGTCCCGACGCCGCCGCTCAGGCCAGCGGTCAGCGCGCCAACGTGGATATGCGGTTCTACCGGGTCATCTACGACGCCATCGACGAGATCGAAGCCGCCATGAAGGGTATGCTGGCGCCGAAATTCGAGGAAGTGGTCATCGGCCACGCCGAGGTTCGCCAGACCTACAAGGTCAGCGCCATCGGCACCATCGCCGGCTGTATGGTCAAGGACGGCAAGATCACCCGGGACGCCAAGGTTCGTGTGCTGCGGGACAGCATCGTGATCCACGAGGGCGAGGTTGGCTCCCTGCAGCGGTTCAAGGATGCCGTCAAGGAAGTCTCCGCCGGCTACGAGTGCGGCATGAGCATCCTGAAGTTCAACGACATCAAGGAAGGCGACATTTTCGAATGCTTCGCCATGCAGGAAATCAAACGGTAATCCTATCAGAATCGGTATCCGCCGCCTACGCGGCGGATACTGCTATCGAAGCCAAGGAAGGAGAACACTATGCCATCCAATCGAATCATGCGAATCAACGAGGAGATCCAGAAGTCTCTGGCGGACAAGCTGCGCACCGTGAAGGATCCCCGGGTCAGCGGCACCATGATCTCCGTCACCCGGGTGGAAACCACCCCCGACCTGCGCTACGCCAAGGTTTTCGTCAGTTTTCTGGAGGAGGACAAGGCCGCCGATGCCATGAAGGGTCTCAAATCCGCCGGCGGCTATCTGCGGCGGGAGCTGGGCAGCGATCTGAACCTGCGCTACACGCCGGAGCTGGTCTGGACGCTGGACGACTCCATCACCTACGGCGCCAGGCTCCTGAATCTGATCAATTCTCTGGAGGTCAAGCATGACGATGACGAGAACTGAGTGCGCCGACTGGCTGCGGCAGCGGGACAATTTCTGCATCCTGACCCACGGCAAGCCCGACGGGGACACCCTCGGCACCGGCGCGGCTCTGTGTCAGGGTCTGCGGGCGTTGGGCAAGACCGCCGTGGTGCTGGAGAATCCGGAAATTCCGGAGCATCTGGCTTTCCTCTGCGAAGGGCTCACCGTGCCGGAGATCCCCGATAACGCCGCCCTGATCGGCGTGGATCTGCCGGCCCCCGGTATGCTGCCGGAGGCTCACCTGGACCTGGCGGAGAAGATCGCCCTGCGCATCGACCACCACGGAAAAGCCACCTCCTTCACCCCGTGGGAGCTGGTGGATCCCACCGCCGGTGCCTGCGCGGAGATCGTCTACGATGTGCTGACGGAGCTGGGGGTCACCCTGAACCGGGAGATCGCCGTCCCGATGTACACCGCCACCGCCACCGACACCGGCTGCTTCCGCTTCGCCAATACCACCGCCCACACCTTCACCGTGGCGGCAGCCTGCGCCGCCACCGGCGCCCGGCTGCAGCCCATCAATCAGGCGCTGTTCGACACCGTTTCCCTGAACCGGCTGCGGGTGCAGGCATGGGTAACGGAGCATATCCGGTTTTACCGGGACGGCGCCGTGGCAGTCTGCGTGCTGCCCGCCGGTCTGGAGCAGGAGCTGGGCGTTCCGGAGGAGGAAATCGGCGGAATGTCCGGTTTTGTCCGCTCCATTGAGGGCGTCCGCATGGCGGCCACCCTTCGCCAGTCCAAGGAGGGGAAAAACTATATCTCCGCCCGGGCGGTTCCGGGGTATGACTGCGCGGCTGTCTGCGAGAAATTCGGCGGCGGCGGTCACAAGGGCGCCGCGGGCGCCGGCACCGAGCTGCCGCTGGCAGAGGCCGAGGCGCTGCTGACCCAGGCCATGCTGGAGCAGTTTCCCCAGTGATCCGGGGGGTAACTATGGACGGAATCGTCATTGTGGACAAGCCCCGGGACTGGACAAGTCAGGATGTAACCGCCCGGCTGCGGCGGGTGTTCGGCACCCGGCGCATCGGTCACGGCGGCACGCTGGATCCCATGGCCACCGGAGTTCTGCCGGTGTTTGTGGGTCGGGCGACCCGGGGCGTTGAATTTTTTGAACACGCGGAGAAAACCTACGAGGCCACCCTCCGGCTGGGTCTCGTCACCGACACCGAGGATATCACCGGTACGGTGCTGGAGGAGCGGGAAGTTCAACTTTCCGAGCCGGAATTTCTGGGGATTCTCCCGAAATTTCGGGGTGAAATCCAACAAATTCCGCCCATGTACTCCGCTCTGAAGGTCAACGGCCAGAAGCTCTGCGATCTGGCGCGGAAGGGTCGGGAGGTGGAGCGGCAGCCCCGTCCGGTTACGATTTTCGAGCTGGAATGCCTGTCCTTTTCGGGGCGGGAAGCCCGGCTGCGGATCCGCTGCTCCAAGGGAACCTACATCCGGACACTGTGCCGGGATATGGGCGCAGCGCTGGGCTGCGGCGGCTGCATGGCCCAGCTCCGGCGGACGGCCGCCGGTGCCTACGGCATCCATGAGGCGGTACCGCTGGAAACTCTGCTGGAAACCGACACCCCGGAGCAATATCTGCGGCCGGTGGACAGCCTGTTCGCCCAATACCCGCCGGTGAAGCTGACGCCCCGGCAGGAGCTGCGCTGCCGCAACGGAAACGCCTTCTCCCTGCCCATACCCGACGGCACCTATCGGGTTTACGGCGGTGGCGGGGAATTTCTGGCGCTGAGCCGTGTGGAAAATGGTGTTATGTCAACCATTAAGAGCTTTTTCTCCGTTCCCTGATCCCCAATATCGCGGATTTGCAGTATCGAACGTCCTCACTGTCACAAAAAACGCCCCCGAAGCAACAGCTTCGGGGGCGCGGTGCTTGTATCAGTCAGCGACGTAGGGCAGCAGAGCGATCTGACGGGCCCGCTTGATGGCGGTGGTCAGGCTGCGCTGATGGGCAGCGCAGGTACCGGTGGTACGGCGGGGCAGGATCTTGCCGCGCTCGGAGAGATACCGGCGGAGCTTCGCGGTGTCCTTGTAATCGATGCTGGTCACCTTATCCACGCAGAACGCGCAAACCTTCTTGCGCTTGCGCGGACGCATACGCTGTTCGTTAGCCATGGGTTTTCCCTCCTTGTAAGTCTGGTAGAAAAGTCAAGAATTGTTAGAAGGGCAGCTGTGCGTCGTCGTCCTCCAGCATCGCGAAATCGGATGCGGGAGCGCTGGCAGGAGCGGTGTAGCCGCCATAGCTGGGAGCGGGTGCAGGAGCGTTGTTGTAGCCGCCGTAATTGCTGTTATTACCGTAGCTGCCGCCACCGTAATTATTGCTATTACCGTAGCTGCTGTTTCCACCGTAAGCGGAATTGCTGTCACTGCTGCGCTTGCTCTCGCCGAAATAGACGTTATCCGCCACAACCTCGGCATTGCGACGCTTGTTGCCATCTTTGTCGTTCCAGTTGCGAATCTGGAGACGACCGGAAACCACGATCATGGACCCCTTGGAGAAATACTTGGATACGAACTCTCCTGTCTGCCGCCAGGCCACACAATCGATGAAGTCGGTTTCCTTTTCGCCGCTGTCTCTGCCGCCGAAGTCCCGGTCAACAGCCACGGTAAAACTGGCAACGGCGATGCCGCTGCTGGTGCGGCGGAGTTCGGGGTCACGGGTCAGACGGCCCATAATAGTGATATGGTTAAGCACGTTCGTTCCTCCTGTAGTAAAGTTTCTGTTCATCCCAATCCTGATACTTGGATTTGAGATATTCCCTAAAGTACTCCCGCATTTCCTTGCGGGCGGTTGTCTGGTCATACTTCCTGTGGCACTCCGGGCAAAGCGTCAAGCCGTTTTCCGGGATTCCCAATCCCCCTTGTGCTCTGGAAATAAAGTGGGCATTTGAGAACGCCGTGGGCTTTTCTTGCGGAGCTGGCCTGCCGCAATTGATGCAGCAGGGCCAGCCATCGAAACTGTCACGTGTCGCGATTGCTCTCTTTGCATCGCTGTCAAAGTCCCTTGCCTTGGTGTCTTTACGCATCCCAAGCTCCCTTCAGCATCGCCAGTTTCTCCGGCGGCAGTGTCTCAATGTCCAGTGCCTTGCAGTCCTGCACCAGGTTGTCGATCAGCCGGGACATCTGCTTTGTGTCGTAGGTGCTTGAGCCGTGATACGCCAGGAGATTCCGGCACCCAGACACCTGAGACGGCCCCAGATCATCCACGGGCCAGCCCAGGCCGTTAGATTCCCAGCTTTTGATAAACCGGGACACATCCTTCTCCCGGATGCACATGGGGGTACAGTTATCGCCCACGTCCCTTATTGCCATCCGGTAGACCTCCACCGGAGGCATACCCATGGCCGCGGCCAGCTTGTGGATCAGCACCCAGGCATAGGCATTGGCGTCCAGGCTCCGCTTCTCCCGGTGTTCCTTGACTTCCAGGTCATACAGCCGGTTTTTGTGCTTCCT
>JAQXIT010000057.1 GCA_029007925.1 Bacillota bacterium
GCGAATTTCTCAATGTCCAGCACCGCCAGAGCCGGATTGGCGATGGTTTCGCCGAACACCAGCTTGGTATTGTCCCGGAAGGCGGCGTTCAGCTCCTCCTCGCTGCAGTCGGGGCTGACGAAGGTGACTTCGATGCCCATCCGCCGCATGGTGACGGCGAACAGGTTGAAGCTGCCGCCGTAGATGGCGGAGGAGGACACAATATGGTCGCCGCAGGAAGCAATATTGAACACGGCGAGGAAGGTGGCGGCCTGACCGGAGCCGGTGAGCATGGCGGCGGTGCCGCCCTCCAGCGCGGCAATCCTGGCCGCTACGGCGTCACAGGTGGGATTGGCCAGACGGGAGTAGAAATAACCCTCCGCCTCCAGATCAAAGAGCTTTCCCATGTCCTCGGAGGTGGCGTATTTGAATGTGGTACTCTGGACAATGGGGATCTGCCGGGGTTCGCCGCTTTTGGGGCTGTAGCCGGCCTGAATACATAGGGTTTCAGCGTGAAGTTTGGAATCCATAGGTTTCACCTCAAAAATATCTATATTTTACAGCGGAAAAGTGTCAGGGCAGCCGGGTGACCAGCTCTGCCAGCGGTTTTCGCTTCTTTGCCCGAAGGGAATCGTCCTTGGGATAGCCCAGAGTGACCACCAGACGGACGGGCTGGTTCAGACCGCAGACCCTGCGGATTTTTTCGTCGTCCAGCCAGCCGATGATGCAGGTGCCCAATCCCTGGGCGGCAGCCTCGGCGGTGAGGTACGCCGCGGCAATGCCGATGTCGATGGAGCGGTAGTCATTCCCCTTGACTTTGGCGCCCAGCGCGGCGGATTTGACATAGGGCATCTCGGAAATGACAATGAGAACGGGAGCCTGGGCGGCGAAGCGGTTCATGCCCATGCCTCCGGTGGCGGCGGCTGCGGCCCTGGCGGCTTCCCCCTGACACACCGTAAAATGGTAGGGCTGACCGTTGCAGGCGGAGGGGGCCAGCCGCGCCGCCTCCAGAACGGCGTCCAGCTTCTCCGGCTCCACCGGCCGGGCTTCATCGTAGCTGCGGCAGGATTGGCGGTTTTGGGCGATTTCCAGAAAATTCATGGGATACCTCCTTTACAGACTCCGGATCAGTCCGGGCAGGGCAGACCAGTCGCTGCCTTCGTATTCCCAGCCCCGGCAGTCTGCGGGCGCGGTGTCGGGCAGCAGGGCAGGATCCGCAGGCGCCTGATCCGGCGGGGTCAGATTGGTGTGCAGATACAGTGTGGCAAGACCGGCGGCCCGGGCGCCGGCAATGTCGGTTTCCCGGTCGTTGCCGATCATCAGGCATTTGCCCGGATCCAGCTTCCGGGAATCCAGCAGCGCACGGAAAAACCGCTGGTCCGGCTTGCGGAAACCCAGATCCGAGGAGATGAAGCAGCCGTCCAGCCGCTCCCCCAGCTCCAAATGCCGCAGCTCAAATTCCGTAAAGACGTGCTGCGCGTTGCTCAGCAGCCACAGCCGGAAGCCGCTGCCCCGCAGGGCATCCAGCGCCTCCCGGACATGGGGATACAGCCGGATATATTCGATGGACAGAATCCGGAAGAATTGGGCGGCGTTGACACCCAGGCCATCGGCGTCCCGGGTGACGCCCCGCTGCCGGAACAGCTGCGCCATGACCTGCTCGAAGGGAATGTCGGGGAAGCATTCGTAGCTCTGACCCGCCCGGGCTTCCCGGTCACGCATGGCGTCCTGAAAGGCACGCTTCAGTCCGGCACCGGTGTAGTGGGCACCGTAGAAACCGAAGTAGAGGGCGGTCTTGTCCCAGACGGCGTCGTCCTCCTCCGTGTGGATGTCCAGCAGGGTGCCGTACAGATCGAAAATCAGGTCGGTAAAACGCATGACAAATGCCTCCGCGGAATGAGATGGCGGGATCCGAAGACCTCCGCCCCGATACCGTAAATTATATACGGCGGTGGGAAAATGTCAACCGCGCTTCGGCAATTCTTTTTACGGAAAGGGTTGCGTATGGTAAGTATTTGTGATAAACTAACAGAAAACGTAACGGGAGGGATTCATTTGCGTTATTATCTGGCAATCGATATCGGAGCCTCCTCCGGACGGCACATTCTGGGGCATCTGGAAGACGGCCGGCTGGTGCTGGAGGAGATGTACCGTTTTGAAAACCGGCAGCTCCGGAAGGACGGCCACGACTGCTGGGATATGGAGAATCTGTGGGACGGAATCCTCGGCGGCCTGAAGGCCTGCGGAAAAGCGGGGAAAATTCCGGCTTTCGTGGGCATCGATACCTGGGCGGTGGACTTTGTGCTGCTGGACGGGCAGGATGCCGTTCTCGGTGACGCGGTGGCCTATCGGGACAGCCGAACCGAGGGCATGAAGCAGGTGGTAAACGGGATCATCCCCGCCGGGGAGCTGTACGCCAGAACCGGCATCCAGTACCAGAGCTTCAACACCGTGTATCAGCTCATGGCGCTGAAGAAGGAGCATCCCGAGCAGCTGGATCGGGCCCGGTGGCTGCTGATGATCCCGGAGTATTTCAACTTCCGGCTCACCGGCGTAAAGCGGAACGAATACACCAACGCCACCTCCACCAATCTGGTCAACGCCGAGGGGAAGGACTGGGATCGGGAGATCCTGGCCCGTCTGGGACTGCCCGGGGAGATCTTCCATACGCCGGCCATGCCCGGCACCGTGCTGGGGAATCTGCTTCCGGAGATCCGGGAGGCCGTGGGCTTCGACACCACCGTGATTCTCCCCGCCACCCACGACACCGGCTCCGCGTTTCTGGCGGTTCCGGCGGAAGGCGACGACGCCGTCTACCTCTCCAGCGGCACCTGGAGCCTGCTGGGCGTGGAGAATGAGAAGCCCATCACCACGCCGGAAAGCATGGCGCAGAATTTCACCAACGAGGGCGGTGCCTGGTACCGCTACCGGTACTTAAAGAACATCATGGGTCTGTGGATGATCCAGTCCGTCCGGCGGGAGCTGAACGGCGTGGCCTATGTCCGGGGGCGGGAGAACCGCGCCGCCGGGGCAAAGCAGTGGAGTTTCCCGGATCTGATCGAAGAGGCCCGGAAGGCGGAGGGCTTCCCCTCCGTGGTGGACGTGAACCGGGACCGCTTCCTGGCGCCCGACAGCATGATCGAAGCCATCCGGCAGGAGTGCGCCGAAACCGGTCAGGCCGTCCCCGAGACCGTGGGGCAGATCATGCAGTGCGTGTACACCAGCCTGTCCCTGTGCTACCGGGATGCCATCCGCAGCCTGGAGAAGCTCACCGGGAAGCATTATACCGCCATCCACATTGTGGGCGGCGGCTGTCAGGATGGCTATCTCAACGAAAGAACCGCCAAAGCCACCGGGCTGCCGGTCTGGGCCGGCCCCGTGGAGGGTACCGCCATCGGAAATCTGGCGGTACAGATGATCGCCGGAGGCGATCTGAAGGATCTGCAATCTGCGCGGGACGCAATCCGCCGCAGTTTTGAAATCAAGGAGGTTACACCATGAGTTATCAGGAAGCAAAGGCAAAATACGCCGGCCTCGGCATCGATACCGAAGCCGCCATCGAGACCCTGAAGACCGTCCCCGTGGCGCTGCACTGCTGGCAGGGCGACGACGTCCGGGGCTTCGACACCGACCCCAACAAGCCCCTCACCGGCGGTATCCAGACCACCGGCAACTATCCCGGCAGAGCCAGAACCCCCCAGGAGCTGATGGCCGATATCGACGAGGTCATTTCCCTGGTTCCCGGTCAGGTGAAGCTGAATCTCCATGCCTGCTACGCCATTTTCGACGAGACCAACGGCGGCTGGGTGGATCGGGACAAGCTGGAGCCCAAGCATTTCAAAAAGTGGGTGGATTTCTGCAAGGAGCGGGGCATCGGCTGCGATTTCAACCCCACCTTCTTCTCCCATCCCATGTGCGATCCTCTGACCCTGGCCAGCCCCAACGAGGAAACCCGGCATTTCTGGGTGGAGCATGGCAAAGCCAGCGTCCGCATCTCCCAGTACCTGGCCGACGAGCTGGGTATGCCCTGCGTCATGAACATCTGGACCGGTGACGGCTTCAAGGATATCCCCGCCGACCGTATCGGCCCCCGGATGCGCTACAAGCAGAGCTTCGACGAGATCCTCTCCGAGCCCTTCGACCCCGAGAAGGTGTACCCCTGCGCCGAGAGCAAGGTGTTCGGCATCGGTGTGGAGAGCTACACCGTAGGCTCCGCCGAGTGGTGCCTCAAGTACGCCGCCTCCCGTCCCGACTGCATCAGCCTGATGGACAACGGCCACTACCATCCCACCGAGGTGGTATCCGACAAGATCTCCTCCGTGCTGACCTACGACAAGAAGATGGCGCTGCACATCACCCGGGGTGTCCGCTGGGATTCCGACCATGTGGTGCTCTTTGACGATGAGACCAAGGAGATGTGCAAGGAAATCGTCCGCTGCGGCCTCGACCGGGTGTTCATCGCTCTGGACTATTTCGATGCCTCCATCAACCGGATCTCCGCCTGGGTCACCGGCTTCCGCAATCTGCAGAAGTGCCTGCTGTTCGCCCTGCTGCAGCCCAACGCCGAGCTGACCAAGCTGCAGGATGCCGGCAACTGGACCAAGCTGATGGTCATGCAGGAGGAGCTGAAGACCATGCCCTTCGGCGACATCTGGGAGGAATACTGCCGCCGCTGCGGCAAGCCCGCCGACGGAGAGTGGTTCCCTGCCGTGGAGCGCTACGAGCGGGACGTGCTGGCGAAGAGAGGATGAGATGATGGATCTGAGTCAGTATTCCGATTGCCTGACCGCGCTGGCGGCGATGTCCAACCGCTACGGCGCCGACCCGGAGTACGTTCTGGCCGGCGGCGGCAACACCTCCTTCAAAAGTGACGCGCTGCTGTGGGTCAAGGGCTCCGGCACCGCCCTTGCCACCATTCGCCCCGGCGATTTCGTGGTGCTGAGCCGGGAGCGGCTGAACGATATGTGGAGCGCCCGGTACCCGGAGAACGAGGCGGCCCGGGAATCCGCCGTTCTGAAGGATATGATGGCGGCCCGGATCGAAGGGGAGACCCGCCGTCCCTCCGTGGAGACGCTGCTGCACAATCTGTTCCCCCAGCGCTATGTGCTCCATGTACATCCGGCGCTGGTCAACGGCATCACCTGCTCCGTGGAGGGCGAGGCGGCCATGAAGCGGCTGCTGCCGGAGGCGGTGTGGGTGGAAGCCTGCAAGCCCGGCTATCTGCTGGCGCTGGCCTGCAAGACCGTGATGGACGATTACAAGCGCCGCACGGGCAGAAACTGCGATCTGCTGTTCCTCCAGAATCACGGCATTTTCTTCGCCGCCGATACGGTGGAGGCGCTGGACGACCTGGCACGGAAAACCATGGAAACGCTGTCCGCCGCCGTCCGCCGCTTCCCGGATCTGACTCCGGCGGAGGCCGATGAGAAGGCGGTTCGGCGGATTGCCGATACCCTGCGGGCGTGCCTGGGCGGCAGCGCGGAGGTTCGCTTCCTGTCCAACCCGGCGATCCTCTCCTACGATCCGTCCACCGAAAGCCTGTCCCCCGACCATATCGTCTACGCCAAGGCAAAGCAGCTCGTGCTGCCCGAGGGCGCCGACGCCGAAACCGTCCGGGCCCGGTTTGCCGCCTTCACCCGGGAAAACGGGTATCCCCCCAGAATCGCCTTCGCGGAGAAGCTGGGAATGTTCGCCTGCGGAGCCTCCGAAGCCGAGGCCACCGCTGCCGAGGCTGTCATGCTGGACGCCGTCAAGGTGACGGTGTACGCCGAATCCTTCGGTGGTGTGAGCCCCATGCGGCCGGAGCTGGTGGACTTCATCGTGAACTGGGAGGCGGAGAGCTACCGCTCCAAAGTCAGCCTGTCGGAAAAGAAGTAACATCCTGCCACAGCGCCATGCCGTGCAAAAGCGGCATGGCGCTTTTGTACTTGTTTGTGAAAACCGCACACGGAATTTCCAAAAGCGCTTCTTGACATTATGCACTTTACCGGATACAATGAAAAAAGCGGAACGGGACGGACAATCGGGATCCCAATACCGGCGGATACGAGAACAGGAGGCAACGGAATTGCGAACCACAACTTATCTTGGCATCGAACTGGGTTCCACCCGCATCAAGGCGGTGGCCATTGACGATTCCCACAAGCCGGTATCCTCCGGCGATTACACATGGGCGTCCACTTATGAAAACGGCGTCTGGACGTATGCTTTGGACGAGGTCTGGAAGGGCCTGAAAACTGCCCTCTCCGGGGTGGAGAACCGGGAAAGCATTGCCGCGCTGGGCATTTCCGGCATGATGCACGGCTATCTTGCCTTTGATAAGGACTGGAATCTGCTGACTCCCTTCCGTACCTGGCAGAATACCATCACGGCGCATGCCGCCGCGGAGTTGACCGCGCTGTTCGGCTTCAACGTGCCCCAGCGCTGGAGCATCGCCCATTTATATCAGGCGATTCTGAATGGGGAAGCCCATGTGGAGAATATCGCTCACATCACCACGCTGGCGGGCTATGTCCACTATATGCTCACCGGTGTCAACGCCGTCGGCATCGGCGAGGCTTCCGGTATGTTCCCCATCGACATCGAGAAAAATTGTTACGATGAGGAGATGCTGAAGAAGTTTAACCATCTGATCTCCGACCGGAATCTGCCCTGGTCGCTGCCGGAGGTGCTGCCCGGCGTGCTGACCGCCGGCGAGGACGCCGGCCGGATTACCGAGGCAGGTGCCGCCCGGCTGGAGGGTCTGCTGCGCCCCGGCATTCCTTGCGCGCCGCCGGAGGGTGACGCCGGAACCGGCATGACCGCCACCAACGCCGTGGCGCCCCGGACGGGCAATGTGTCCGCCGGTACCTCCATTTTTGCCATGGTGGTTCTGGAGCGCCCACTCCGGAAAGTCTACGAGGAGATCGACATGGTCACCACACCCACCGGCAAGCCCGTTGCCATGGTTCACGGCAACAACTGCACCAACGATTCCAACGCCTGGGTGGGCGTTCTGCGGGAAGCCGCCTGTCTGCTGGGCGCCAGCCCTTCCACCGGTGAGGTCTACACCAGACTCTACGAGAAATCTCTGGAGGGCGATCCCGACTGCGGCGGCGTGCTGGTTTGCAACTATATGGCCGGCGAGGGCGTGACCCACCTGGACGAAGGCCGTCCCCTGGTGGCGCGCAGACCCGACGCCAAGTTTACACTGGCGAATTTCTTCCGGGCGACCCTGTATTCCACCATGGCCACCCTGAGACTGGGAATGGAGATTCTGGCGGAGGAACAGGTGGCCATTGACAGCTTAACCGGTCACGGCGGTCTGTTCAAAACTCCCGTGGTGGGTCAGCGGTATCTGGCCGCTGCCTGCAACGCGCCGGTCACCTGCATGGAGACCGCCGGCGAGGGCGGCCCCTACGGCATGGCACTGCTGGCCGCCTACATGGCCCGGAAGGCCGATGGGGAGTCGCTGGAGGAATACCTGAATAGCCATGTGTTCCGCGGCGTTTCCGGCACCACGCTGGAGCCCGATGCCGTGGACGCGGCCGGTTTCAATCGGTACATCACCGGCTATCAGGCGCTGCTGGATGTGGAGCGCAGGGCGGTGGAACGAATCTGAGGGCTCACCGCAATCTTCATACGGTTTGATAGAATCCCCTGCTGCGGCGGGGGATTTCTTTTGCTTGCAAAGCAGCGGAAGATTTGCTATAATGATTCGGAATATGCATGGGAGGAACGATATGGACAGCGAGAAACTCAAGTATCTGATCGGCGCCAACATTGCCACATATCGAAAGCGCTCCGGCCTGACCCAAGCCGGGCTGGCGGAAAAGCTGAACTACACGGACAAAGCCGTTTCCAAATGGGAACGGGGGGATTCCGTGCCGGATGTGCTGACCCTCGCCCAGCTTGCGGAGCAGTTCGGCGTCACTGTCAACGATCTTCTGGCGGATCCCAACGCCCTGCCGGAGGGTACCGGCGTGGTACAGCAGGCCATGGATCGGGTGGTGCGCAAGACCCTGAAGCGGAAGGCCAATAAAAACATCATTCTGGGGCTGTCCTCCATTCTGGTATGGTTTGTGGCGCTGCTGGTGTATGTGGTGGTGTCCAGCGTGGGACTCCCTTATAGCTGGCTGGCGTTTCTCTATGCCATTCCCGTCAATGCCATTGTTCTGCTGAGCCTGCGCTCGGCGTGGCACGATTTCCGGTGGAACCGGGCGATGATCTCCACCATCATGTGGGGGGGCCTGCTGAGCATCTATATGACGCTTCTGATCGCGCTGTCCGCCAATGTGTGGAAGATATTCCTGCTGGGCATTCCCGGACAGGCGGCGATTCTGCTGTGGTTCCGGATGTTCCGTCCCGCCAAGAATCCGGAGTCTCCGGACGGGGAGGCGCGCCATGGATAAAGCCGCCCTTCGCAAAAGCATCCGGGAGCGCAAGCGGGCCATGACTCCCGAAGAAATTGAGGAAAAGAGCCGCCTGCTGGGCGAAAAGCTGGCGGCATCGGAGCTGTACCGGCAGGCAAAGACCGTCTATGGCTACCTGCCCTACAATCAGGAGGTGCGAACCGTCCCCATGCTGGAGCGAGCCCTCCGGGATGGGAAGCGGGTGGCGGTGCCGAAGGTTTTCGGCGAGGAAATGAAGTTCCTGTACCTCACGGATTTCAGCCGGGTGGAGCGGGGGTACGCCGGTATCCCGGAGCCCCTGGGCGATGAACCGGTAGCGGAGGATCCCACGGCGCTGGTGCTGATGCCCGGCCTGGCCTTCGACCCGGCGGGACATCGGATCGGCTACGGCGGCGGCTTTTACGACCGCTTCCTGGCAATGGAGCCCCTTCATCCCACGCTGGCGCTGTGCTATGATTTTCAGATGTTCCCGGCGCTGGAGACGGAGGAATTCGATATTCCCGTGGATGTGGTTCTGTGGGCATAAGATAGGAGACGGATTATGCAGTGGCTTGGTGTTTTGCTGGTGGCGGCGCTGGTGTTCGGCGCCTGCCGCCTGATCGATAAGGGATTTACGAAGCTGTTCCGCAGTCAGGCGCAGCACCTGTCCGGGCTTTCCGTGCGGCTCAGCAAAAAATACGCCGCCGCGGGACTGATTCTGTTTGTGCTGGGCGTGTCGGCGATCTTCACCGGCATCCGCAGCGGCGTGATTCTGGCTGTGTGCGGCGGAATTCTGGCGGCGGCGGGCATCTGCCTGGTGGTGTACTACATGACCTTCGGCGTGTTTTACGACGGGGAGGGCTTCCTGCTGACAACCTTCGGCAGGAAAACCTCCGGCTACCGTTATCAGGACATCCGGTGCCAGCAGCTTTACAATGCCGGCGGGCAGATTGTCATCGAGCTGTACCTGACGGACGACCGGACGGTGCAGCTTCAGGCCTCCATGACGGGGGTTTACCCGTTTCTGGACAAGGCCTTTGAGGGCTGGTGCCGCCAGCGGGGGATCCGGGCGGAGGACTGCGCTTTTCACGACCCCGGGAACAGCTGCTGGTTCCCGCCTATGGAGGACTGAATATGCACATACCCAAAGGAAACACGGCGGAGCTGGAGCTGGTCACCTTCCGGCAGGCTCTGGAGGCCGCCAATACGCCGAATCCGCACTATGATGTCGAAAAATGGCTGTATGCCCCGAATTTTTACTCGGAATACCGTTACATCCTGGGCACCCGGGGGGAAAAACCCCTGATCTGCATCGGAATCAATCCCTCCACGGCGGAGCCGGACAATCTGGACAATACTCTCAAATCCGTGGAGCGGATCGCGCTGGGAAACGGCTTCGACAGCTTCCTGATGTTCAATGTCTACGCCCAGCGGGCCACCGACCCGGACACCATGGAGAAAACCTGCAACGCGGCGCTGCACCGGGAGAATCTGGAGGCGTTCCGGTATGTGCTGTCCATCTCCCGGGGGCCGGCGGTCTGGGCGGCCTGGGGCGCCATCATCGAAAAGCGGGACTATCTTGCCGACTGTGTCCGGGATATGGTGCGGGTAGGGCAGACCCAGGGCGCGCGCTGGTACTGCGCCGGTGCCGTCACCAAAAAGGGACATCCCCACCATCCGCTGTACCTGCGGAAGGACGAGAAACTGAAGCCCTTCGATGTGGAAGCATATTTGCGTGACCGATAGGGGAGAATTGCCATGAAATTACTGATCGCGTCGGATATCCACGGCTCCGCCCTGTACTGCGGAAGGCTGATGGAACTCATGAAAACCCGGCAGCCGGACAAACTGGTGCTGCTGGGTGACCTTTTGTACCACGGCCCCCGGAATGATCTGCCGGAGGGCTACGCGCCCAAGCAGGTGATTCCCATGCTGGCGGCGTATCGGGAGAAGATCATCGCCGTCCGGGGCAACTGCGAGGCGGAGGTGGATCAGATGGTGCTGCCGTTTCCCTGTATGGCGGATTACGCCGTGCTGGTGGCCGACGGCGTCACCTTCTATCTGACCCATGGGCATCTGCACAATCCCGACCGGCTGCCGCCGCTGGAGCCCGGCAGCGTTTTCCTGTCCGGTCACACTCATGTGAAGCTGGACGAATACCGGGACGGCATCCGCTGCCTGAATCCCGGCAGCGTTTCCATTCCCAAGGACGGCAGCCGAAGCTGCCTGTACTATGAAAACGGCAGCTTTACCTTCCTTTCTCTGGAGGACGAACATGGAGAGCCGTGAGTGCGATACCTGTTGGTACTACGATTATGACGAGGAATATGACGAGTATTTCTGCATGATGGATCTGGACGAGGACGAGGCCTATCGCTTCTTCTCCGACGGCCGGAACCGCTGCCCCTACTACCGGCAGGGCGACGATTACACGCTGGCCAGGAGGCAATAGAATGAAACGATGGATTTGCCTGCTGGCGCTGCTGATGCTGCTGGCGGGCTGCGGCAGTCAGACGCAGTCCCCGGGGAACACGGAGCCCGCCGTCGGGACGGCGCCTTCCGGCTTTTCGGAGGGGCTGTACGATCCGGCGGATCCTGTGGAAGCCCTGACCGGCGGTGCCCTCCGGGCGTATCCGCTGAAGGGGCGGGAATGTACCGGGCTGGTGCCTCTGAACGGGGATCTGCTCCTGTTTGGCAGCGACAGCCTGACAATCCTGACGGGCGAGAACCTGACCGAGACGCTCACCGCCGCGGTTCCCGGACTTCCGAAGCCGGGCAGCGGCATGGTGCAGGTCCGGAAGGAGGGCGTCGCCTATTACAACGCCCGGACCGGTTCGGTGGTGTTCCTCAGCGCCGGGCTGCGGCAGACCGGATGCCTGCGGCTTACGGAGCCGGTGACCGGCGGGGTCTGCCTGACGCCGGACTGGTCAAAGCTGTATTACTGCACCGAAAGCGGTGTGCAGGCGCTGGATCTGAACACCGGTATTTCCCGCCTGCTGAAAGCCCAGAGCGCCTCCGGACAGAGCATTACCGGCGGCTTTCAGAATGGCAGCGTGCTGCGATGCCGCGTGGAGTCGGCGGACGGAACTGCACAAACCCTCCTGATTTCCGCCGACACCGGCGAAACACTGGCCCGGGGGGACGACCTGGACAGCCTGACCGGTGAGGGCGACGTCTTTTTCCTGACCAAGGACAAGAACGAGTACATATTCGGCAGGGGAGAGGCGCAGCCCCACAATCTGCTGCCTGCCGGGGACGGGGAGATCCTTCCGCTGCCCCAGGCGGATTGTGCCGTGGGATGCTGCCCGACGGCAGACGGCATCCGGCTGGATTGCTATGATCTTTTCTCCGGTATGCGAAAAGCCTCCGTGGAACTGCCGGGAACGGAGCCGGTGGAATGCCTGATGGCGGAGGGCGGCATGGTGTGGCTGCGGCGGGGGGAAACCCTGTACCGCTGGGACACCTCCCTGACCCCCACCGGCGATGAGAAATGCTACACCGCCCCCAGATACACACCGGACGATCCCGACGAGGCGGGGCTGGCGGAGATCGCGTCCCGGGCGGAGGAGCTGGAGCGGCGATGGGGCGTGGAGATCCTGATCTGGAAGGACGCCGCCGCTGCCGCGGCACCGGACTATCGCTTCGAGGCTGAGTATCTCACGGAGCCCTATCAGGCGGGATTGACCGCCCTGGAGAAGGCCTTTGGCGCCTTTCCGGAGAATTTCTTCCGGCAGGCCGTGGAGGGAACCGGCGGCACCCTTCGGATCGCGCTGGTGCGGGGTATCTACACCCGGGACGCCGCCCTGTCCGCGCCCGGTATCGAGTATCTGCGGGAAAATGGTGCCTGCATCGCCCTGTCCCTGGGCAGCGGACTGGAGCAGATCTTCTATCATGAGGTAGGGCATCTGATGGAGACCCGAATCCTCAGCGGCTGCACCGCCTACTATGAGTGGGATGCCCTGAATCCCTACGGCTTCCGGTACGACAACGACTATGCCGCCAATCAGAACCGAACCGACGACCGGTATCTGAAGGGCGCCAACCGATACTTTATCGATCTGTACGCCATGAGCTTCGCCTGCGAGGATCGCTCCCGGATCTTTGAGTACGCCTGTATGCCCGGAAACGGGGATTATTTTGCCTCCGCCCATATGCAGGCCAAGCTGCGCCGGATCTGTCTCGGACTCCGGCAGGCCTTCCGCCTGGAGGAAGGCACATATCTCTGGGAACAGTATCTGCAAACATAAAAGCAGAGCCGACTTTGCGTCGGCTCTGCTTTTTTCGGATGTATCATTCGCCCTGGGCGCTGATGGTCAGCTCCTGATTGCTTTCCTTTTCCAGCGTGACAGTCTGGGATTGACCTTCGGCGTCGGTGTAGGTCACGATCAGACCTTCCTCCGGAACATAGCGGAAGCTGGGCGGATCGGTGTCCAGATAGTCCAGAATGGTGTAGATATAGGCGTTGGGTGTTTCGGCGGTGCCGACGGTGATGGTATAGCGCACATAAGCGGTGCCGGCGTCATCCACGGCGGACTCCCGAACCGTGCTGGTGATGCCCACGGTCATGGTTTCCTCCTGACCGCAGACCTGGCAGAACCGATGCGTGGTGCCGTCTCCGGCAGTCTCCCATTCGCCGAAGGTGTGACCGGTGGCGGTGCCTTCCTGGATGTTTTCCTTCTTGGTCTCCTGACAGCCCTCACGGGTGCAGTGGAACAGGGTGCAGGCGTCCTCGGTGCAGGTGGCGGGCATTTCGGTACCGGCATCCCACGCGTGTCCCAGCGCGGCGTTTTCGTCCCTGCGGTCAATGTAGCCGCAACGGGTGCATACAAATTCCGTATAGCCGCCATCGGTGCAGGTGGGGGATACAACCTTGCCGTGGCCATAGTTATGTCCCAGAGGATCCACGCGGTCCCGGACATCCACTCTGCCGCATTCGCAGACATATTCCGTCCAGCCGAAGGAATCACAGGAGGCGGGGTAACGCTCTTTCAGAACGAACGCATGCTCGTGGCCGGGCTCCGTGGAGCCGATGGATTCCGAGGGCTGCGTGGGCAGGGAGATGGGGGTGCTTTCCGTGGCGGAAGGCTGGGTGGCGCCGCTGGGGTCGGTGGGATAGGGATTCGCGGGGCGGAAAAGGGCTTTGACTTTGCTGATTACGATGCCGGTCATAATGATTACAAGAATAAGCAGTACGCAAAGTACCGCGAACAGGATGCGTTTGGTCGTCATCATAAAACCTCCTTATGAAAGTCTTTCGCATATTATAGCGCTATTGCGACTTAATTTCAAGAGGCGCGGCGGGAAATGGACGGGATTTCTCCGGCTCATCCTGCCGCGGATGCGTTTCCCGGGCAGCTTTCCTGAGACGAGGGAAAGAGCCGCGGCAATGCCGCGGCCCCTGCGTTTGAAATTGCTTAGCCCTTCAGAGCCTCTTCCACAGCCACGGCCACAGAAACGGTAGCGCCGACCATGGGGTTGTTGCCCATCCCTAAGAAGCCCATCATCTCGACGTGAGCGGGGACGGAGGAGGAACCGGCGAACTGGGCGTCGGAGTGCATACGACCCATGGTGTCGGTCATGCCGTAGGAGGCGGGGCCGGCGGCCATGTTGTCGGGGTGCAGGGTGCGGCCGGTGCCGCCGCCGGAAGCCACGGAGAAGTACTTCTTGCCCTGCTCGACACATTCCTTCTTATAGGTGCCGGCCACGGGGTGCTGGAACCGGGTGGGGTTGGTGGAGTTGCCGGTGATGGACACGTCCACACCCTCGGCGTGCATGATGGCCACGCCCTCGCGGACATCGTCGGCGCCGTAGCAGCGGACGGCAGCCCGCTCGCCGTCGGAGTACTTCCACTCCTTGACCACGGTCAGCTTGCCGGTGTAGTAGTCGAACTGGGTCTGCACATAGGTGAAGCCGTTGATCCGGCTGATGATCTGCGCGGCGTCCTTGCCCAGACCGTTCAGGATAACCCGCAGGGGCTCCTTCCGGGCCTTGTTGGCGGAGCGGGCAATACCGATGGCGCCTTCGGCGGCGGCGAAGGACTCGTGGCCGGCCAGGAAGGCGAAGCACTTGGTCTCATCCCGCAGCAGCATGGCGCCCAGATTGCCGTGGCCCAGACCAACCTTCCGATCCTCGGCAACGGAGCCGGGGATGCAGAAAGCCTGCAGGCCGATGCCGATGGCCTCGGCGGCCTCGGCGGCATTCTTGACGCACTTCTTCAGAGCGATGGCGGCGCCCACGGTGTAGGCCCAGGCGGCGTCCTCAAAGCAGATGGGCTGAATGCCCTTGGTGATGGTGTAGGGGTCGAAGCCCTTGGCCTGACAGATGTCCCGGCACTCCTCCACGGAACCGATCCCGTACTGAGCGAGGACGCCGTTGATCTTGTCGATCTTTCTTTCGTAACCTTCAAACAGAGCCATGTTTCCGTCCTCCTCTTATTCGTGGCGGGGATCGATGTACTTGGCGGCGTTTTCAAAGCGGCCGTAGTGACCCTTGGCCTTGGTAAGCGCCGTGTTGGCATCGTCGCCCTTTTTGATGAAGTCCATCATCTTGCCCAGATTGATGAACTCATAGCCGATGATCAGGTTGTCCTCATCCAGAGCGCAGCGGGTGACATAGCCCTCGGCCATCTCCAGATAACGGGGGCCCTTCACTCTGGTGGCGAACATGGTGCCCACCTGGCTGCGCAGACCCTTGCCCAGATCCTCCAGGGAAGCGCCAACGGCGAGGCCGCCCTCGGAGAAAGCGGACTGGCTGCGGCCGTAGACGATCTGCAGGAACAGCTCCCGCATGGCGGTGTTGATGGCGTCGCAGACCAGGTCGGTGTTCAGCGCCTCCAGAATGGTCTTACCGATGAGAATCTCGGAGGCCATGGCGGCGGAGTGGGTCATGCCGGAGCAGCCCAGGGTTTCCACCAAGGCTTCCTCGATGATGCCGTCCTTGACATTGAGGGTCAGCTTGCAGCAGCCCTGCTGGGGAGCGCACCAGCCAATACCGTGGGTGAATCCGCTGATGTCCTTGATTTCCTTGGCCTGAACCCACTTGCCCTCTTCGGGAATGGGAGCGGGGCCGTGGTAGGCACCCTTGGCCACGGAGCACATATTTTGTACTTCTGCACTGTAAATCATGGCAAAATTCCTTTCTTTTCCAAGGCGATGCTTCGCCTTTTATAATACTTCTTTTGGAAAACCGGGATTTTCCGCATACATTATACATGCAAG
>JAQXIT010000058.1 GCA_029007925.1 Bacillota bacterium
AACTGAACACTTCCAAGGGCGTGCCATGGATGGCCGGACGAAATTCCGGCTGTCCATGGCTTTTTTTCTGGTGCAATGTACCCGAATCGGGCGGTTGCCTTTTGTGCGTTTTACACAGAAGTACAATCGTCCCTCTGCCAATTTCACCAATTTTGCATTTTGCCGAAAATAAGCATTGAAATCTCATTCCCGTTCGTGTATAATGTCTTTATTGCGGTGCTTCGGCACCTGACAGCCAGCGGAAGGGGCTTCCCTTCCCGAAAGGAGATTTGATTTACCATGTACACCGCGAATTCCATCCGCAACATCTGCCTGCTGGGTCACAGCGGCAGCGGCAAGACTGCCCTTGCAGAGAGCTTACTTTACATGACCGGTGCCATCGACCGGATCGGCCGGAACGCCGACGGCAACACCGTTTGTGACTTCGATCCCGAGGAGACCCGCCGCCACATCTCCATCTCCACCGCCGTGGTGCCTCTGGAATACCACAACACCAAGATCAACCTGCTGGATACCCCCGGCGCCTTCGACTTCTCCGGCGCCGTCATGGAGGCTCTCCGGGCCGCCGACGCCGCCATTCTGGTGTGCTCCGCTAAAGACGGCATCACCGTCGGCTTTGAGAAGGCCTGGAAATACTGCGAGGAGCGGAATATGCCCCGCTTCATCTACATCTCCAAGGTGGACGAGGAAAACTCCGACTACAACGCCACCTTCAATGCCCTCCGGGAAAAGTACGGCAACAAGGTCGCTCCCGTGGTGGTGCCCATCTGGAACTCCGCCAAGAAGGTCACCGGCATCATCGACGTGCTGAACAAGCGCGCCTACGAGATGAGCAATCTGAAGCGGGTGGAGATCGAGGTTCCCGAGGATAAGCTGTCCGTCATCGAGGAGTTCAACGACGCGCTGAAGGAATCCGTGGCGGAAACCAGCGAGGAATTCATGGACAAGTTCTTCGGCGGTGAGGACTTCACCTACGCAGAGATGATTAAGGGTATGCACAAGGGCGTCATCGACCACACCCTGTACCCCGTCCTCTGCGGCTCCGGCGTCAACTGCCTGGGCAGCCTGATGCTGATGGATCACATCATCGATCTGCTCCCCAACCCCGTGGAAGGCAACTACCACAAGGCCACCCTGACCGATGGCACCACCGAGGAGTTCGTCGTCTCCCCCGGCGGCGTTCCCTCTGCCTTCGTTTGGAAGACCGTCTCCGATCAGTACGGCAAATATTCCTTCATCAAGGTTCTGTCCGGTGAAATCACCTCCGACACCACTTTGGTCAACGCCCGCACCGGCGACACCGAAAAGCTGGGCCGTCTGTACACCATGTGCGGCAAGAAGAGCACCGAGGTCAAGGTTCTGGGTTGCGGCGATATCGGAGCCATCGGCAAGATGGATCGGGTCAAGACCGGCGATACCCTCTGCGATCCCCGTAAGGTGGTTGCCCTGAAGGGCATTCCCTACGCCCCCGCCTGCTATTCCATGGCCATCGCCCCCAAGGTCAAGGGTCAGGAAGACAAGGTCGGCGCCGGCCTGAACCGTCTGAACGAGGAAGATCCCTCCTTTACCCTGGTCAACAACGCCGAGACCAAGCAGCTTGTTCTCTCCGGCACCGGCGACCAGCAGCTGGATGTTCTGGTCTCCAAGCTTAAAACCCGCTTCGGCGTAGACGCCGTTCTCAGCCCGGCCAAGGTGGCTTACCGGGAGAAGATCAAGAAGAAAGTCGAAGCCCACGGCCGTCACAAGAAGCAGACCGGCGGTTCCGGTCAGTTCGGTGACGTGTGGATCCGCTTTGAGCCTCAGGAAGAGCAGGACGGCCTGATCTTCGCCGAGGAGGTTTTCGGCGGTTCCGTTCCCAAGAACTTCTACCCCGCCGTAGAAAAGGGCGTTCAGGAAGCCGTTCAGAAGGGCCCGCTGGCCGGATATCCCATGGTCGGCCTGAAGGCCACCCTGTACGACGGCTCCTATCACCCCGTGGACTCCAACGAAATGGCCTTTAAGCTGGCCGCCATTCTGGCCTTCAAGGAAGCCATGCCCAACGCCAATCCCACCCTGCTGGAGCCCATCGGCTCTCTGGCAGTCACCGTTCCCGAGGATTACGTCGGCGATGTCATGGGTGACCTCAGCAAGCGCCGGGGCCGTCCCATGGGCATGAGCCACGATGCCGACGGCAACACCGTCATCGAAGCCGAGATCCCCATGGCCGAAATGTCCAGCTACGCCATCGATCTGCGTGCCATGACTCAGGCGCGGGGCTCCTTCACCCTGACCTTTGAGCGCTATGAGGAGGTTCCCAAGGCCAATCAGGCCAAGATCATCGAGGACGCCAAAAAGAACGAGGATTGATCCAACCTACGGAAACAAACGGCGGTGCAGTGAAAACTGCACCGCCGAAGTTTCTCCTCCGGGAAGGAAAATCCCGATAGACTTCGCCCGCGTTCTGTGCTATCATGGAGCAAAAGGAGGAATACCCTATGGACAATTTTGAAACCGAGCTGGAGGCTGTGACGGATGCCATTCAGTCGGATTACCATTCGGGCCGAATCATGGATAGCCTGGATTCCCGGCGTTTCCCGGATCGGGATGCCGTTGCCCGTCTCACCGTTACGCTCCGGCAGATCATCTTCCCTGCCGTGGATTCGGATCCCAAAGAGGCCGTCCGGCGCTCCGCCGGAGAGCTGTCCGGGATGATTGGCCGGATTCTGGGAGATGCGGATCGGGGGCAGCAGCTTACTCTGACCTTTTTCCGGCGGATCCCGGAGGTTCGGGCGCTGGCCCAGACGGATCTTCAGGCCGCCTTCGACGGCGACCCTGCCGCCGCCAGTTTTTCCGAGATCATTCTGGCCTACCCCGGTCTTTTCGCCGTCACGGTGTACCGCTTGGCTCATGAGCTTCATCTGCTGGAGATCCCGCTGCTGCCCCGGATGATGACCGAGTACGCCCACAGCGTTACGGGCATCGACATTCATCCCGGCGCCAGGATCGGCTCCAGCTTTTTCATTGACCACGGCACCGGTGTGGTCATCGGTGAGACCACGGTCATCGGCAGAGGCGTCAAACTCTATCAGGGCGTCACGCTGGGCGGTCTGTCCACCCGGGGCGGTCAGGCGCTGCGGGGCAAACGGCGGCATCCCACCATTGGCGACAACGTGACAATCTACGCCAACGCCTCCATTCTGGGCGGCGATACGATCATCGGAGAAAACAGTGTCATCGGCGCCAACGCCTTTATTCTGGCCTCCGTTGCTCCAAACACCACCGTCACGGCTATCGAGCAGGCATTGCGCTTCCAGACCCGGAAGGAAAAGTAACCTTCCTGATTTCACCAAATCCGCGTTCATAGAATAGTTGTTTACTTTTTTCCGTTTTCATGATACAATGTCCGACAGAATGGAGGCGGTTGTGTGCGCGATTTGATCCGGGAGCTCCGGGACTTTTTCCGAAAAGGCGATATGGTTCTGCTGATTTTGTGCCTTGCCACCTCTGCCTTTGGCTGCCTGATTCTGGCCAGTGCTACCAATGCCGAGAAATTCGGCAGTTCCACCCGCTATATCATCATTCAGGCCGCGGCCACCGTGATGGGCGTCCTGTTCTATGCCGTTGTATCCTCCATCGATGCGGATTTCCTCTCGGAGCATCGTCTGGCGCTCACCGGAATGTGCCTCGGAATGCTGCTTTTGCTGGTGCCCTTCGGCACCGACAACAACACCGGCAACCGAAGCTGGCTGAACTTCTCCTTCCTGCCCTTCCTCATCCAGCCCGCCGAGATCTGCAAGGTGTTCTTCATCGTGATGCTGGCATCCATCATGGCCTCCCATCAGAGCCGGATCTCCCATGTCGGTTCCGTAATACACATGGTGCTCTGTCTCGGGCTTGTGGTGGGAACCAACCTGGTGGTGTCCTCCGATTTGGGCGTATCGCTGATCTTTATATTTATTTTCGTCGGCATGGCCTTTGCTGGTGGTGTCAACATTCTCTGGTTTTGTCTGGGCATCGGCGCCATTGCCGTAGGCTTTCCCTTCCTGTGGCCCCATCTTTCCGAACAGCAGCGGGCACGAATCGAATATCTGTTCCGTCCCGAGGTGGTGGATCCCAACGGTACCGGTGTCGGCTGGCATCCCAAGGAATCCCTGAAATCCCTCACCGGCGGCGGCCTCACCGGCCAGGGTCTGTTCCACGGCAACCGCACCCAGGGCGGCAACCTGTTCGCCCAGCATACCGACTACATATTCTCCTCCATCGGTGAGGAGCTGGGTTTTCTCGGCTGTCTCGCGGTGATTCTTCTGCTAAGTGCCATCATCGCCCGGTGCATCTGGGTGGGCGTCCACAGCCCGGACTATATGCGCCGCATGATCTGCTTCGGTGCCGCTTCCGCGCTGATCTTCCAGGTCATCAGCAATGTGGGTATGTGCATCGGCATCACCCCCACCATCGGTCTGACCCTCCCGCTGATCAGCTACGGCGGCAGCTCGGTGGTTACCATTTATGCCATGCTGGGGCTGGTATCCGGCGTCCATGCCCGGCCTGCCCCGCGAAGTCACGAGCGGTATATCCGGCCGCCAAGATAATACTTCGCCCCGGTCAACGCTTCCGGGGCGTTTGTATTGCCATCGGCGGGATTACTTTAATTTTTCCTTAAAAACAGTGAAAAATCCTTGATTTCCATTGCAAACAGCCTGAAAAGCGTGTATGATATCTACAGAATGTACCCCCACCGAATTTTCGGTTCATCCTCCACACGAATAAGGAAGACATTTCTATGCCCATTCAATCAGACAACCGAATTCAGCAAGGGACTTCTCTCATTGACCGGCTGAGGAGATGTCCCTTTGTCCCGGCCATGGACGCATTTCTGTATTCTCCGGCGTATTTCCTGCTGATCGGCAGCCTGTCGTTTATCGCCAATGCTTTATCCGCCGAGATTCCGGTCTACATCACCTACATTCTGATCGGCGTGTATCTGAGCCTGTTCGGGCGGGATTATCTGCCGGCCATGCCCATCGTCATCTGCTGCTACATCGCGCCGTCCTCTGCCAACAACCCCGGCCGGAATGAAACCTCCATTTTCTTCGGCGCCACAGGCATCTTCATCATGATTCTGGCCGCCATATTTGTTGCTTCCCTGATCTTCCGGCTGGCAGCGGATCCCGAAATCGGGCGGAGGGCCTTTTTCACCCGCAAGCGGGCATTGCTGAGCGGAATGCTGCTGCTTGGCGCAGCTTATCTGCTGGCAGGCGCCGGCAGCGGCCATTATTTTGACCACGGATACGGAAATGCCCTGTTTGGCGCGCTGCAGTTCGTGGCGGTCTTTCTGCTGTACTATATTCTCAGCGGCGCCGTCAAATGGGAGCAGGCTCCCTCCGACTATATGGCGTGGACGGGAATGTGCATCGGCTTTGTGCTGCTGGCAGAGATCGGCCACCTGTATCTGACCCAGGACATTATCGCGGAGGGAGAGATCCTGCGCAACCGGATCTACACCGGCTGGGGACACTACAACAACATCGGCGCTCTGCTGACCATGATGATTCCCTTCGCCTACCAGCTTGCCTGCGCCCATAAGCACAGCTGGGTCTTTCATCTGTGCGGTGCCGCTTTTTTGGTAGGTGTTTTTCTCACCTGCTCCCGGGTGTCCATTCTCTTCGCGGCCATCACTTTCCTGCTGTGCTGCCTGATGCTGGCCTTCCGCTCCCGCAGCCGTCGGATCGGTATTGTGACGAATGTGTTGGTCTTCGGCGGGCTGATTGTATTTGCTGCAGTGTTCCGGGATCGGCTGTTCGCTCTGCTGCAGGCGTGGATCGGCAGCAAGCTCAGCTTCTCGGATCGCATCTACGGCTATCAGGCGGGGATCCGGCAGTTTTTGGACTATCCCCTGTTCGGCGGCGGCTTCTATCCCGTGGAGGCGGAACTGTATGAATGGTCCAGCGTGGAAGCCTTCACCGCCTTCTTCCCGCCCCGGTGGCACAACACGGTGATCCAGCTTGCCGCTTCCGGCGGTATCGCCTGTCTGGCTGCCTACGCGCTGCACCGGATCCAGACCATCCGGCTGATCGTCAAAAAGCCCACGGTGGAGGTTCTCAGTATCGGCATTTCCATATTCGCTCTGCTGAGCGCCAGCCTGCTGGACTGTCACTTCTTCAATATCGGCCCAACCTTGTTCTATTCCATGGCGCTGGCCTTCGCCGAACATTGCCCGCAGGCCAAAACCGAATAAGAAATCGCCGGCTCCCGGGAGCCGGCGAACCTTTCGTTTCCTGGATGGATCAGATGACGTAATCGTTCCCTCCGGCTTCCTTCCGCATCAGATCCGCCAGAGTAATACTGTCCAGATATTCGTTGATTACCCGTTCCAGTCCCTGCCACACGGGCAGTGTGCGGCAGTCCGCCATCCGGGGACAGCAGTCCGCGCCGGGCTCCAGGCAGGAAACCGGCACCAGGGAATCCTCCGTGAGCCGCAGCACGCTGCCCACCGTGTATTGTTCCGGGGCCTTTGTCAGTTTGTAGCCGCCTCCCTTGCCCCGGAGGCCGGTCAGCAGCTTGGCTTTCACCAGAAGCTTAATGATGCTCTCCAGGTACTTTTCCGACAGCTCCTGCCGCTGAGCAATGTCCCGCAGCGGGATAAAGCCTTCAGACCGGTGTTCCGCCAGATCCACCATCACCCGAAGGGAGTAGCGTCCCTTTGTTGAAATCAGCATATCTTTTCCTCCCTGCTTTCCCCCTGATCGGAGAAGGAATATTTTTCAAATGTATATTGACAAATCAGTATTCGCGGCGTATAATCATACTTACCTACTTGTAAGGTTGGTTTTTATGAATCCACACAGTTCCTTTTTTCGATGTTGCCCCTGACCGAATCCGGTAAACATCCACCATCAACCATAACAACAGGAGGCAACCATTATGAGTCAAATTTATACATCCGCCGATCAGCTCATCGGCAAAACGCCGCTTCTGGAGCTGGTTCACATTGAAAAAGAAGAGAACCTGGGTGCCCGGATCCTGGGCAAGCTGGAATACTTCAATCCCGCCGGCTCCGTCAAGGATCGTATCGCCAAGGCCATGATCGACGACGCGGAAGCCACCGGCAAGCTGAAGCCCGGCTCCGTCATCATTGAACCCACCTCCGGCAATACCGGAATCGGTCTGGCCAGCGTGGCCGCCGCCAGAGGCTACCGGATCATCATCGTCATGCCCGAAACCATGAGCATTGAGCGCCACCAGATCATGAAGGCCTACGGCGCGGAGCTGGTTCTCACCGAAGGTGCCAAGGGTATGAAGGGCGCCATTGCCAAGGCCGATGAGCTTGCCAGGGAAATTCCCAACAGCTTCATTCCCGGTCAGTTCGTAAATCCCGCCAATCCCGCCGTCCACAGAGCCACCACCGGCCCGGAAATCTGGGATGACACCGACGGAAAGGTAGATATCTTCGTCGCCGGTGTGGGCACCGGCGGCACCGTTACCGGCGTTGGCGAGTATCTGAAGAGCCGGAATCCCGATGTGAAAATCGTAGCGGTAGAACCCGCATCCTCCCCTGTTCTCAGCAAGGGCACCCCGGGCGCCCATAAGATTCAGGGCATCGGCGCCGGATTTGTGCCGGATGTGCTGAACACCCGCGTTTACGATGAGGTGATACCCGTGGCCAACGAGGACGCCTTCGCCACCGGACGGAGGATCGGTAAATCCGAAGGCGTGCTGGTAGGCATTTCCTCCGGTGCTGCCGTTTGGGCGGCAATCGAGCTGGCCAAGCGCCCGGAGAATAAAGGCAAAACCATTGTGGCGCTTCTGCCCGACACCGGCGACCGCTATCTCTCCACCCCGCTGTTTGCGGACTGAACCGATATTCCAGGATGGAAACCGTGGGAAACCACGGTTTCCTTTTTCTTCCTTGGATTCTTACCTGGTTTCCGCTACGGCACGCTCCAGCCGTTCCAGAGCCGCCCGCAGGGTTTCCCGGGTACAGGCCAGCACGACTCGCTGGAAACAATCGGAATTCCCGCCGAAAATACGTCCGCTGTCCAGCCAAAGTCTGGCGCGGTTCCCGATCAGATCCTCCAGATCGCTGCAGGCAATCCCCGAGCAGTCCAGCCAGGCAAAGTATGTACCTTCCGGCTCCACCAGCCGGATCTCCGGGATCCGCTCCCGGAGAAAATCCCGCAGGAAATCCAGATTCTCCCGCAGATAGACCCGACAGGCGTCCAGCCATTCCCCGCCGCCGGCGTAAGCGGCCTGACAGGCGGTCAAACCCATGGTGTTGAGCTGAGAGTATCCGCAGCAATCGATCTCTTTCCGGAACCGTCCGCGGACTTCCCCGCCGGGAATCCAGATATTGGACACCTGGAGCCCCGCCAGATTGAAGGTCTTGCTGGGCGCGGTACAGACGATTGTCCGCTCCGCCAGCTCCGGCACCGTCTTCAGGAAGATGTGGTGCGGATGTTCCGGGAAGGCAAAATCGCAGTGGATCTCATCGGAGACCACATATACACCGTATTTTCCGCAAATTTTGCCCAGGCGCCGCAGTTCCTCCTCCGTCCAGACCCGGCCGATGGGGTTGTGGGGACTGCACAGGAGAAATAGTTTCACCTTCTGCGCCTTGCGCTCGAAATCGTCAAAGTCTATGGAATACTTGCCGTCCCGGTAGACCAGCGGGCTTTCCACAATCCTCCGCCCGTTATCCCGAACCACCCTGGAAAACGGATAATAGACCGGCGGCTGAATCAGCACGCCGTCCCCGGGCTCCGTCAGCGCCCGAACCGCCATGGCCAGCGCAAATACCACGCCGGGGGTTTTGACCAGCCAATCCGGCCGGGTCTGCCAGCCAAATCGGCTTTCGAACCAGTTTGCCAGCGCATCATAGTATTCGCTTTTCACGTCGCTGTAACCAAATATGCCGTGATCCACAGTCTTTCTGAGGGCATTCAGCACCGGTTCCGGCGCCCGGAAATCCATGTCCGCCACCCAGAGGGGCAGCACGTCGGCCAGGTGTCCCCGCTCCACGGCAAAATCGTACTTCAGACTGTTGGTACCCCGGCGGTCAATGGTTTCGTCGAAATTGTAAACGGTCATACGGATTCCTCCAGCGCCTGTTTCAGATCGGCAATGATGTCATCACAGTTTTCCAGGCCCACGGACAGGCGCAGCAGCGTCTCCGTGATTCCCAGATGCTCCCGCATTTCCGCCGGCACATCGGGATGGGTTTGGGTCATGGGATAGGTAATCAGCGATTCCGTCCCGCCCAGGCTCTCCGCGAAGGTAATGAGCCGTACCTTTTCCAGAACCCGGTGGGCGGTCTCCACGCTGTCCGTCCGGAAGGAGATCATGCTGCCGGCTCCCCGGGCCTGCGCCCGATTGATCTCATAGCCGGGATGCTCCGGCAGTCCGGCATAGAAAACCTTCCGGATATGGGGCTGCGCGGAAAGCCAGCGAGCCACCTTTCCGGCGTTTTCCTGCTGGCGCTCCATCCGAACCGCCAGGGTTTTGATGCCCCGCAGCACAAGCCAGCAGTCAAAGGGCGCCAGCACGCCGCCGGTGGTCTTGGCAATCATGCGAATCCGATCTGCCAGTTCCCCGTTGGCGGAGGACAGAAAGCCGGCAACGGTATCGTTGTGGCCGCTGAGGAATTTGCTTCCGCTGTGGATCACCAGATCCGCACCCAAGTCGATGGGGTTCTGCAGGTAAGGAGAAAGGAAGGTATTGTCCACGATCAGCAGCAGATGACGCTCCTTCGCCAGCGCCGCGCAGCCTCGCAGATCCGTGATGTTCATCATTGGGTTGCTGGGGGTTTCGATGTAAAGCGCTTTGGTCTCGGGACGCAGCACCGTCCGAATCTTCTCCAAATCGGTGGTGTCCACAAAATCCACACTGAGGCCGTTCTTTTGGCAGAAGGTGCACAAAAGGCGGGTGACACCGCCATACAGATCCTCGGAGCAGATAATATGATCTCCCGGCTCGAACAGCTCAAAACAGGCACTGACAGCCGCCATACCGGAGGAAAACGCCACTGTATCGCAGGCATTTTCCAGAGAGGAGACCGTTTCCTCCAAGTGCTGCCGGGTTGGATTCTTCACTCGGGTGTAATCAAAGCCGGTGGACTGCCCCAGCCCGACATGGCCGAAAGTGGCGGTCTGGTAGATCGGGAAGCTCACCGCCCGGGTGCTTTCCCGAAAGCTGAAATCCGAGTTCCCATGGATACATCGTGTTTCCATCTGATTGCGCATACTGTTATTCCTCCAGCGTCTTTCGGTATTTCCGGCCGTTCCGTTCTCCCGGTATCCGGGGAAAAGCTCGGAAACGGCCGGGCTGAATTCCATCCCCAGTATACCGGGAATCCGCGCAAAAGTCAATCACAAATATACTAGGTTAATGGGTTTATCAGACAGATACTCCCACTGAAAAAAGCACGCCGAAGCGTGCTTTTTCTGGTGACCCGCCGGAGATTCGAACTCCGGACCCATTGCTTAAAAGGCAATTGCTCTGCCAACTGAGCTAGCGGATCATATGGCTGGGATGGCCGGATTTGAACCGACGAATGCCAGAGTCAAAGTCTGGTGCCTTACCGCTTGGCGACATCCCAATGTGGAGGCTGCCCGCATCGGACACATTTGGTATTATATCATAAGGATTCCCATTTTGCAACAACTTTTTCCGCAAGATTTCAAAAAAGCCGATCCGTGCTGCGGCGGATCGGCTTTTGGGTTTCATCCCTGAATTCTCGCCATGACTTCCTCGTAGGACGGCACGCTGGAGATTCCGCCGAACTTGGTGGTAGACAGGCCGGCACTGGTGCAGGCGAAGGTAACAACCTGACGCAGCTCCTCCTCATCCAGCGTCTCCGGCGCTTTACCCAGCGTCAGCAGCTTCCACACGGCGCTGCCGCCGAAAATATCGCCGGCGCCGGTGGTATCCACCACGCGGATGTCGCTGAGACTCGGCACCATGCCCTTGGCGTTGGCGTTCATAAAGAAGCACCCGTCGGGGCCGCAGGTGACAAAGACCAGCTTCACGCCGTAATTGTCCAGAATGTGCTTCGCGCCCTCCTGCACCCCCAGGCTAAAGAGGAATTCCACCTCTTCGTCGCTGATCTTGACCACATCCGCCTGAGACAGGCCCCAAAGGAGCTGCTGCCTGGCGAATTCCTCGGAGCGCCAAAGGGGCTTGCGGAGGTTGGGATCGTAAGTAATGAGCCTGCCCTTGCTTTTGGCGTAGGCAATCACCTTCTCGGTTGCCGTGATGGCAGGCTCATCCGTCAGAGACAGGGTGCTGAAATGGAAGGCCTTGGCCTCGTCCAGCAAGCTGAGATCCAGCTCCTCGAAAGAAATGCGGGTGTCGGCGCCGGGCTTCCGGGCAAAGGAAAACTCCCGGTTGCCGGTCTCGTCCAGCGTCACGAAGGCCAGGGTGGTAAACACATCGTCGGCAACCACCATACCCCGGGTCTCGATGCCGATTTTATTCAGCGTTCCCAACAGCATTTTGCCGAAAGCGTCGTTGCCCACTTTGCCCATCAGGGCGGTTTTCATTCCGAATTTTGCCACTGCGGCCAGGAAATTGGCCACGGAGCCGCCGGGATGGGCCGCCATAGTGGGGTAGCCGTCGCCGTCCACACTCTGGCAGGTGAAATCAATCAGCAGCTCGCCAAGGGATACCACGTCGATCATACTGTTTCCTCCTTCGGTAGTTCAGCATTCCGTTCCGGCGGATGCTCCGCAATGTAGGCGTCCAGAATCCTGGCCGCCACCAGCACCATCCGGGCACAGGGGCGCTTTTGGTAGAATTCCTGGGTGCGCGGGGTGGGATTGGGGTCGGAGGGCGGATTCTTCAGGATTTCCCGGCAGACAATGCTGCCCACCTGCTCCCGGAATTGTCCGGCCAGCGCCTGTACCAGGGCGTAGTGGGCCTTTTTCCCGGCGTCGTCACCGGGAACCGAGTAGCCGTACAGCAGTCCCGCCACCGTCAGCATTCCGCTGACCGCGCCGCAAACCTCCCGCATCCTGCCCATGCCGCCGCCAAAGGACGACGCCAGTCGGGCGGAAAACTGCGGGCTCAGCCCGGTTACATCCGAGAAGGCCACCGTGATGGCCTGGGCGCAGTTGAAGCCTTTTGTGAAAAGTTCTGCCGCATAAATGCCGTGATCCATGTGCATTCCCCCTTTTTTCATTTTATCATACCGAATGGAAAAAAACAAGAGCCATCCGGCGGATGGCTCCTGAAAAATCAGTTTTGCGCGATGTTTCTTGCCACATGGACACCGCTGGCGGAGGCGTGGGACAGAGAGTGGGTGATGCCGCTGCCGTCGCCAATGATATACAGACCCGGATAACGGCTCTCCAGATTCTCGTTGACCTCCACTTCCATGTTGTAGAACTTGACCTCCACACCGTAGAGCAGCGTGTCGTCGTTGGCGGTGCCGGGAGCGACCTTGTCCAGCGCGTAGATCATCTCGATGATGCCGTCCAGCAG